>JALVPA010000153.1 GCA_027026055.1 Campylobacteraceae bacterium
ATTGTGGATATTGGAAAACTTTTTGATCGGGTCGTAGAGCATAAAAAGCGCCGTCACAAAAGCAAAAAAGCTTCCTACCGTCATCTCGCCGTCGATCACTTCGTTCGCCCCCACATAGATCGCCACAGCAATAGCGATCGAACCGAAAAACTCCAAAACCGGACTTACCAAAGCGTTGGTTTTGCTTTGTTTCATCGAAAGTTTGAAAAAGTTACGGTTTTCTTCGGAAAAACGACAATATTCGTGCTTTTGAGAGGAGTTGGACTTGATCACCTCGATATTGTTGAAGATTTCGCTCAGTCGCGAAGTCATATCCGCCGCACTCTCTTGGGAGCGCTTGGAGTACTTTTTCATCCTGCGTGCCAATATCTGTAACGGCAAAAGCGCCAAAGGCATCACGATAAGAAAATAAAACGCCAATTTCGGACTTTGCCAAATCACATATCCCGTCAACGATATGATGAGCATCGCATTGATCAAAACATTGGGAATCAACGACGAAACGACGTTTTGGATACGCAAAATATCGTTTGTGGTACGACTGAGCAACTCGCCGTTGCGCATCGCTGTCAAAAACGCCATATCCTGATACATCAGATGAGACGCCAATTTGTTGCGTATTTTGCGTACGATATCGTTGCCGATATAGATCGTATAGTAGGTCTGGACGAATTTTCCCGCCGACTTGAGAAAAAAGACACCGACGATGGCAAAGGGGATCAACGCCAACATCTCTCTGTCTTTCTTGATAAACACCTCGTCGAGTACCGGTTTGAGCAGATGCGCGGATGCGGTGGTACCGACGGCAACGGCGATCATACCGAGAAAAGCGAAAAAAAATTCTTTTTTGTATGCCGAAAAATAGGGAGCGAAATAGACAAAAAGCTTCTTCATCTCTCCTCCTCGCTTTTACGACGCACATCATACCACATTCCCATAGCGACGAAGAGTCCGAAAAGCATAAAGGGCTGCCGATTGACAAAAAGCGGCTCTCCGACAAATCCTACCAAATAGACGGTCAAAAAAGCGATAAGAAAATTTCGATACCCTTCGGGCAACCTCATCTTAAACAAAGTAAACATCAGCATCGCGAATAGAAACAACCCGACCAACCCCGCATCCATCCAGATTTGCAAATAGCCGTTGTGCAAATGACGCAACATATTGAAAAATCCGTTATGGGTCTTTTCCCATGCCAACGCCTTAAACACGCGTCGCGCATCACCCATACCGACACCCAACATGGGATGTTCCTTGAGTATCTCCGTGGAGATTTCTATCGTTTTGGCGCGAATCCCCCAAGAAGTCGCGTAGTCTCCTTGTCCCCACTTTCGAATCGAATCGAACGCCAAATCGACACGTTGATGAAAGATAGGACTCGCTTTATACGCCGTACCGAAAATCCCCATGCCGAACACTACGGCAAAGAGCACCGCTCTGCATCCCGTACGATAACGCACCGTTGTATAAACGACAAGTGCGACAAAAAAGGCGATCTGTCCCAATCTTCCGCCGTTCAAAAAGAGATTGATAAGCGCGCTGAGCATAAACAACGCGACAAATACCCGATAAGCGTTGCGTTGAAGTTTTCGAAACTTCTCCGCCAATAAAAAAATCGTTACAGCCAAAAAGATACTGTACAAACTATGATGCATAAACGGCGAAGGATCGCTTGGCGGTATATCTTTGTAATGTATCCATCCCAAAAAGATTCCCCACGAAAAAAGTTCGCTGAGAAACATCGCACTTAAAAACGCCGAAACAACATAAGAAATGTATGATTTACGCAACGATGTCAGCAAGATCGGAACAATCATAAAGTTAAACAGATAATTACGCAGAAAAAACTCCGGTGCACTCCGGTAATGACTACTCCAAAAACCGCCCGTTAACGTTTCGCTCCATAGCATCGAAAGCGCCAACCATCCTAAAAAAAGTACGAAAACGACAAAGGGTTTGCAACGGCGCAAGATGTCGTATTTGCGTTTCCAATCGCCTTCGACGATCCATAGCGTTATCGCCAATGCCAATGCCGCATTGCTCAATGCCTTGGAGATCGGCAGTACAAAAGCGAAGAATACAAGCGACAGGTTCACTGCCGTCGAGCGCGTTAGTGTGAACTTCATTGCGACGACTCTTTCTTATTTGATCGCACTATTATATCGAAGTAATCGCTATAAGCCTCTGCACACGCCTGCATCGTTAGACGCGGCGCCCATACGCGTTTGATCCTGTCCGTTATGTTTTTGTATCGATCGTATTGCTCTATCGCATCGTCTATTTTCTTTGCCAACTCCTCTTGCGACACGATCAGATCGTCCGACAATATCTCCGTCGCTCCGCTCACCGGCGTACTGATCATCACCGGTGCATAAAAAAGCCCTTCGATCATCGCCAGCGAAAATCCTTCGGAATAAGAAGCGATCACCTGCATATCGCAACTATACAAATAGTCGCATACATTTTCTTTGAAGCCCGCCAACGTCACTTTTTCGGACAATCCCATCTCGTCGATCTTCTGTTCCAACCTTGCTCGCTCGTCGCCCTCTCCTACGATCGTCAGATGTACCTCGCGATCGAGCACCGCCACCGCATCGATGAGTTTGTCGAAACCTTTTACGGGGCGCAAACCGCCCACCGCGACGATATTGAATTTACCGGGTAGCGAAATCTTTTTCGGCGAAACGGGTACGACGCCATTGTAGATGAGACGTATCTCGTCCGCTTTAATCGTACGCTCGACCTCCGTGCTGATGGCGACGGCATAGCGCAATCCGTAAAACGCCTTTTTCTTCTGCATATCGTGTTTCGTCGCTACGAAAGGAATATCCCAAAAAGGCGAAAGTCTTTTGAGCATCCGGATACTGTTTTGTTTGTGGGCATGAACGATATCGGCATCGAACTCTTTTATCGTACGATAAAGCCGATACAAAAAAAACGGATCATTTCGCGAACGTTCCACATCCAGCGCGACGAAATCCACCCTTTCGGAAACATATTTGCGAAAATTTTCGTGGGCAATCAACATCACATCGTGCGATTGCGCCAGCGTATTGCTCAGATCGATACAAAATTTTTCCATCCCGCCCGGCTTGTCGCCGTGCAACAATTCAACGATTCTCATCCGAATTTATCCGTTCTTTTTCATAAAGTTTCGCTTCTTTCAAAAAGGCGTAATACGCAGCGTTCATTGCCGCGACAAAGCCGCGTATGCCGTTTAAAAACCCGCGCTTGAGTACAAACGACTTAAAAAACGCCATAGGAAAAACGAAAAGCAGTTTAAATATGGAAGCGCGTTTGCCTTTGGCGTACTTCTCTTTGGCGCGAAGCGTAGCATAGGTATCGATCTTGCGCAGATGCGTCGAAAGATCGACAATCCCGTAATCGTAGATGAAGCCTTTTGCCTTGGCGACTTTTCCGTCGACGACAATCGATTCGTGTACCAATTTGGGAGGGTAATGTCCTTTCTCTTTTCTAAAAAAACGTATCCGTCGGTTGAATTTGCTCCACGGATGATTCCAACCGCCCAAAAAACGACTGCTGATACGAATATCCAATCCGTCGATGCGATCCTCCCTTATCGTTTCAAGAATCTCTTCGCGCAACTGCGGCGACACCTCTTCGTCCGCATCGATATTGAGTACCCATTTGTGTTTACACAAGGACAACGCATAACTTTTTTGCACGGCGAAACCTTCCCAATCGCGGTGATAAA
>JALVPA010000154.1 GCA_027026055.1 Campylobacteraceae bacterium
CGTATCGGTGAAAAAACGTACTATTATCGCAGATATTACGAAAAAGACTTTGCCGATATCAAAGGACAAGGCGTCGCCAAACGCGCCGCACTGATTGCCGCGGCGGGGATGCACAATCTTTTTATGGAGGGCAATCCCGGATGTGGTAAAAGCATGATTGCCACGCGACTGCCTTATATTTTGCCGCCGCTTTCGGAAGAGGAAATTTTATCGATTGCGAAACATCGATTTCTGGATGGGCAGCAACCCGATTTTGAGCCCGTACGACCCTTCCGGCATCCTCACCATACGGCAACGTCGGCGTCGATCTTCGGCGGCGGATCGGGCACGGCAAAAATCGGCGAAGTGGCGTTGGCGCACAACGGCATACTCTTTTTCGACGAGATTCCCCACTTTTCCAAGCAGGTACTCGAAGCGATGCGAGAGCCGCTGCAAGACCGCAAAGTGCATATAGCGCGCGTCAACGCCAAAGTCTCTTACGATGCCGACATCATGTTCGTAGCGGCGCAAAATCCGTGCCCGTGCGGCAATCTTCTTTCCAAGCGAAAAGCGTGTCGTTGCAACGAAGCTGAGATCAAACGATACAAAAACAAACTCTCCGATCCTTTTTTGGACCGCATCGATCTGTTTGTGACGATGCAGGAGATCGAAGCGGAGGATAAAGCGGACATTACTTCCGCGCAGATGCACGAAAAGGTGATCGAGGCGTTTCGCGCCCAAAAATCGCGCGGGCAGACCCATCTCAACGGCAAACTGAGCGAAGCGGAGATAGAGTGTTATTGCCTACTCGACGAAGCGGCCGAAGTAATTCTCGAAAAAGCGACGATACGTTTTGCGCTTTCGCACCGCGCCATCGCTTCGATCAAAAAAGTGGCGCGCACTATAGCCGATCTGGAGGGACACGAGATTATCGAAAGATCGGACATACTCGAAGCGCTCAATTATCGCCGTCGTCAAGAGAGACGACTCTAGATAGGTAAAACGCGGATATTGGGGTCGAGCTTCTCTTTAAGCACGTTTTCGATCGCAAAGAGCGTACCGGTGCTTGAAGCGGCACAGCCGCTACACGCACCGAGATAGCGGATATAGATATCGATATGTTCGCCGTTCTCTTTGATGTCGAGCACCTCCATATCGCCGCCGTCCATAATTAACATTTGACGGATATTGTCGTCGATTACCTTATCGACCGCCTTGATTTTTTGGACGATGGTCATCTCTTTAAAGGGTAGATCGGAGCCGGATGCCGAAGCGTCGGCGGCTTTTGCCATTTTTTCTTTTTCGTACTCTTCGAGCAGATCGACGAGGTAGATTTCTCTCTCTTCGTGACCGCCCGGTTTGATACACGATTTACAAAACGCCCCCGCTTTGGTATAGTCGGTGATCTGCTCTATCGTAGTCAGATCGTTGAGTCGGATCACCTCTCGTAGCGTCGAGAGGCTGACACGCGCGCATTCACAAACGATCACATCCTCTTCGAAAGAGTCCATATCGACCCCTTTGTATTGTGCCGCCGCTTTTTTGATGACATCGTACGCCATGACCGAGCAGTGCATCTTTTGAGGCGGAACGGCGGGTGTGTCCGGATCGTCGCGCATCGCCTTTTCGACGTCGATATTGGTGATTTTGACCGCTTCGTCAACCGTTTTGCCTTTGCAAAGCTCCGCCATCGTGTCGCTGCTGGCGATCGCCGTACCGCACCCGAAGCTTTTGAATTTGCTATCCAAGATCACATCCGTTTTCGGATCGACCGCCCAGTAGAGTCGAACCGCATCGCCGCAGCTTTCGGCGCCGAAATCGGCAACGATCAGCTTGGCGCCCATCGCTTCGGCCTCCTCTTCGGTGATCTCCCCCATATTGCGGGGATTGTTCATCAGATCTTGTACCTTTTGGCTGTACTCGTCCCAGATCGTACCGCCTATCAAGTTGTCAAATCCCATCTTCTTTTCCTTTCTAACTTCTAACTTCTAACTTCTAACTTCTAATGCCGCGCTTCAAGCCCGCTTTCGTGCCCTTTTGGTGCGTAGGCGTAAGAGCTGGAGATGCTTCGAAGTCTCTCTACCGCCTTTTTTGTCGCATCGATCGTATATTCGATCTCCTCTTCCGTCGTAAAACGGCTAAGAGAGAAACGTATCGCGGTATGCGCCAAATCCTCCGCCGCGCCGATTGCTTCCATGACGGTGTTGGCTTCGAGATCTTCGCTGGCGCACGCGCTTCCCGTACTGGCGGCGATACCCGCGCGGTTGAGATCCCACAGCATCGCTTCGCCCTCCACGCCTCTAAAAGCGATTAGCAAAGTATTGGCGGTGCGTTTGTTTCGCGGTGTGACGACAAAGGTATCGGGAATCTCCAAAAGCGCATCTTCGAGCATATCGCGAAGCTCCTTGACTTCGACCATCTCGAAATCGAGTGCGTCCGCGGCGATCTCCATCGCTTTGCCCATGCCGACGATGCCCGGTACGTTGAGCGTACCCGATCGCAAGCCGCCCATCTGCGATCCGCCGTGCAAAAGCGGCGTCAGTTCGCTGCCTTTCTTGATATAGAGCGCCCCTACCCCTTTGGGACCGTGGAACTTGTGTGCGGAGAAAGTAAGATAGTCGGGTTCGAAATCCTGTACGTCGATAGGGATTTTCCCCACGGCTTGCACCGCGTCGGTGTGAAACTTCGCGCCGTATTCCGCGGCGATTTGCGCCATCTCCTCGACGGGAAAGATTGCGCCGGTTTCGTTGTTTGCCCACATGACCGAGACCAGCGCCGTTTTGTCGGTGATGACTTCGCGCAAGCGCTCTGCTTCGACGATCCCTTCGCTGTTGACGGGAAGGTAGCTTACTTTGCATCCCATGCTTTCGATATATTTTGCCGTCGCGAGCACCGAGGGATGCTCCACTTCGCTGACGACGATATGGTTTTTTTTGCCTGTCAAAATCTCTTCGAGATAGATGCTTTTGAGCACCCAGTTGTTACTCTCGGTGGTGCAGGTGCGCATCAACACCCAGCCGCTTTTGGGCGCGTTGATCACCGCGTAGATCTTCTCCATCGCGACTTTGAGGGCGGGATGGGTCTGCGACGCAAAGGCGTGCAGGGAGTTGGGGTTGCCGTATTTTTCGACGAAAAAGGGCTCCATCTCCCGCATCACGTCGGGATCGACCATCGTCGTGGCGTTGTTGTCGAGATAGACTCTCATAGCGTTCCTTTGTAGCTCAATCGAAAAGGTGTCTTTTGCGCAATTCAATTGAGATGGATTTTATCCGAATTGTTTTTGCATCTTACGCGTTTTTGCTTAAATCGGGATTAAATAAGAGATATTTACTCCTATTTATACGGTTTCGCTTTTTAGTTTTTCGTAAATGCGTACCATCGCCAATGTATCGAGCCGACAATATGCAAGTAGGTCTTTTCGGATAGTGTCTCGCTTGCTTTTGTCTTTGAGTAGATGCAGTTTTGCAAAGGTATCCATCGCGTCACCGCCGTTTTGGATAGTTCCGAGTTTTTTGTAGTCAAGCTCATCGTCATTGGGAAAAAGTGCGGGGAGTACGACTTTTATGGAGTATCTGCCGTTGAATCTCGGATGATAATAGTGCTTTTGTTGAAACGGTTCGGCAAGGTCGACAAATCTCTCTATAAGAGACAAGAGATTTTTTTCGTACTCCGGACATGCTAAAGCGAGATTTTT
>JALVPA010000155.1 GCA_027026055.1 Campylobacteraceae bacterium
TATTCGGTTGTTAAAGACCATCACTCTTACACAGCTTCCTCGCATCAACCCGATGCCTTCCCTGTGTTTGTGGACGCGTATTATAGCAGGTAACCCCACCCTTGTCAAGAGGTTTTCGTGTTTTTTTGAAATTTTTTTTTAATTTTGTAAAAAATTAAACAGAATATCCAAAATCGTTTGACATTTATATATAATGTAAGAAATTGTTGGGAGAAACGTGAGCGAAGGTGCAATCTATTGACAGAGGCACGTTGAATGTACCTCTTATTGCGATGATTAACCGATAGGCTCGGCTTTTTTGACGTCGTAAAGAATATCGTCCATCGGATGGCGATACATCGGCATTGCGAGACGTTTTTCGTCGAGGATGTGTCCGATAAATCCGATAGAGCGTCCTACGATGAAGAAGGCGTTAAGCGTACCCGACTCGATGAACTCGTCGATCTCTTCTTCGCTATAGCCGAGCGCACGCCACATATCGACCATCAAGATACCGATCGTACCGTCGACGTTGAGAATCAAGTTCTCTTTTTTCGACGTGGTCAACTGCTCAACCGTACGCGCATAATCGAGCAACGGCGTAGCGGGGAAGTTTTCGGCCGCATAATCCATCAACCCTTTTACACGCAAATCGGGGTTTTTCAGCGATTTGATACGGTGACCGATACCCGGAATAGGAATCCCTTGCTTTTTCATATAGGCCAAGAACTCTTTGGGCGACATGTTGTTGTCGTCGGCATACTTGAAGTATTTCGCCGCACCGTCGATTGCCCCGCCGAAGCGCGGACCGATCGTAAGCAGACCCGTTACCAACGCTTCTACGACCGATTTACCCGCACGTGCGGTGACTTTGGCATTGTGCGCACCGGAGACGGCGGGACCGTGGTCGGCAACGGTTTTAAGTACCGTTTCGATAAATTCGGTCGCCCACTTCGGATAGACTTTTTTGAACCAGAGCAACGAAATAACGTCTCCAATGCCTTTGCCGGTGCTCGGTAGTGCGACGGAAGAGATGGGATAACCCGCATATGTCGCCTCTTCGCCTCTGTCGTCGGAGATAGTACAGATAAACTGCTTCGGTCTGCGGTATGCGGGGATTTTATTGATTTCGGGCTCTTCGATTTCGCCGATAACACCCTCGGCTTTGAGCTCTTTGTAGAGTCCGTTGATAATATCGGGCAGATCGTTAAACGTGTTGGGGACGTGAATGCCCGCTTCACGCATCGCGTTGTTTTTCGCTTCCGCCGTCTCTCTGTCGTCGTTTGCGGAAGCTCCTGCGTGACCAAACTGTACGCCGCTGCTGTAGTGTTTTGCAATCGTACCGATACACCATGCGATGATAGGTTTCGTCAAGCGACCGTCTTTGACCGCTTCGATCACTTTGTACTCTTCGGTACCGCCCACTTCACCGAGCAAAATCATATATTTGACATCAGGATTGTGCTCCATACGCAAGAGATGGTCGATAAAGACCGAACCGACGAATCTGTCTCCTCCGATCGCCACACCTTCGGCAATACCGTCAGCGTTGATGGAGATGATGTTTGAAAGCTCGTTGAACAATCCGCCCGAACGCGTAACGAGACCCGCAGAACCCGCTCTGTGCAATTTGGAGTTGATGATATTTTCGATCGTACCGCCGACATTGGCGATTTTGAACGCACCCGGACTGATGGCACCGACCGTAGCGGGACCGATGATAGTGACGTTTTGTTCGCGTGCGTGTGCGTTCATCTTTCTCGCCAATCTTTCGGGGATCCCTTCCGCCGTAATCATGATCGTTTTGAATCCGCCGATTTCAAGCGCTTCCATCGTCACGTCGTATGCCGTTCTGAACGAAGCGAAGTTGAGCAATACGTCCGCTTGCGGCTGTGCCGCTTTTGCTTCCGCGGTACTTTTGTAAACGGGCACCATAATTTCGTCGGCGCCCCAGAAGAACTTTTCAAATTTGTTGGAGCTTGTCGGTGCGACGATTGCCGCTACCGAAGGGGTTTCTCTTTTGATAACGTAATCGTAGTCCAACATACGTTGGATCGCCGTTTTGTTGTTGTTCCAAAAAATCGCTTGCGTATCTCTGGTAAATAGTCTTGACATGCTTAATCTCCCTACCTTACTTCTCTTCTTCGAGTGCCATACGAACGATATCCGTCACGTGAGTCTCCGGTCCGTAAACGTGAATATCCAAACCGAGTCTTTCACCCGCCTCTTTAATGTCTTTGAGACCTTTTTCGTAGTTCGGTCCACCGCGTCTGACATAGATTTTTACCCCTACTTCTTTCATCTTTTCGGCATACTCTTCAAAGGCTTGGATAATACCTGTAAAGGTTTTCGCCACATCGGTAAAGTTGGCGATCGCCCCGCCGATAATAAGGATTTTGTCTCTGCCTTTGGGGTCTTTTTCTCTGGTCATCAAATCCAAAATCGTTTCGGCGTAAAATCTGGTTTCGCCCGTCGTCGGACCGCCGGAGTATTCTCCGTAGTTCGCCAAATCCTCGATACCCGCCATATCGGCAATCGTATCGGCATAGACGACGGAAGCGCCGCCGCCGGCGACCATCGTCCATATACGCGCATCGGGTTTGAGCAGCGTAAGTTTGAGTGACGCACCGGTTTTGGCGTCCGCTTCTTCGATCGCCAATACTTCGGGAGATTTCTCTTCCATACCGAATGCGGTCGGAAACTCGATAGCACCCCAATGATCGACCATCAAGAAACCTGCGGTATCGTCGAGTTTCGCCACCATATCGAGAAGTTCGACGTTGTTACCTTGCAAGACGAAGGGGTTGATCTCGAGATATGCAAAGTTAAGTTCACGATACGCTTTGAAGAAACCGATGGCAAACTCGGCAAACGCCTCTTTGTCTTCTTCCTTGACATCGGCAGGCACGTTTTCGCGAATCTTTTGTTCGATCTCTTCTTCCGTAGCAGTGATGGGGAAGCGTACTTCGACCACTTTATCCCAATTTTCTTCCACCTCCATACCGCCTTCGGCCGACATATACAATACGTCTTCGTCGCCTACGACCGTTGCGGAAATGTAGTACTCTTCATCCTGAGAGTGTGGAGTAAATGGCTCAACGATGAAGTGCGTCAGGTAATCTTCCGCCGGTTCGCCTGTCGGCGTGTCTCCGTCGAATGAGAAATAGACCTTTTGTTTTTCGGCGCGTTTTTCATCGATCCACTTTGCCGCATCTTCGAGCGTAACGTCGCCGGGCTTGTTCACTTTGAACAACACCAAGCCGTTTTTACCGCGCTTACCGAAAAGCATGTCGGGTTTTGCGACCAACGGCATCTCTTTGAGCCAAGGATGCGTTTCCGCCGCTTTTTTCAGCTCCTCACCGCTTTGTACCAAAACGGTGCGATAAGGATAGTTGAAGTTTGGAAAATAGGTATCCCAATGTCTTGCCAAAATCGATTTGGCATCGTACTCTCTAATCGCTTTTTGAGCCATTAAGTTCTCCTTTTGATTTGTTCGCTAAAGTGTAACATGCGCTTTATTGAAATTTCGTTTTACTAATCCAAACGATAAGTCTCCCGTAACTATTTGTGTATTTTGGAAACATTTCAAGCGGGACTATTTCGACCTGCACGCTTCGATACCGTAAAAACGCAACTGATAGTATTCGCGCCCGTAACTATCGTAACACGGGATATGT
>JALVPA010000156.1 GCA_027026055.1 Campylobacteraceae bacterium
TTTACGCCGCCACATACGTGCCGCCCGAACCGCGTTACGGGCTGATGAGCTTTTCGGAGTTGCTCACGACCGTACGCGATCGCTACGCGCAAGCCAAAGCGAGATTGGAACAAGAAGCCGACGAAGTCCTTGCGCACCTCAACCCCGTCAAAGAGAAAATCGAAGCGACCAAGCTCGACACCTCCATCGTTTCGCGTACCCTGTCTCATGCACAAAAACTTTTCGATTTTCGTTTCGGCGGCTTTAGCAAAGCGCCCAAATTTCCGCAAACCTCTCTACTCGATTTGCTGATGGATGTGGCGCAACTGCAACAAAGCGACGAGGCGATGCGACTCGTTCGTATTCAACTCGATCATATGGCAAAAGGCGGCTTGCGCGATATCGTCGAAGGGGGCTTTTGTCGCTACAGTACAGACGATCGGTGGCTCGTGCCCCATTTCGAGAAGATGACCTACGACAATGCGCTGCTTGCACAACTCTATTTGCGTGCTTACCATCTGACTTCTCACAACTTTTACAAAACGATTGCCTTCGAAACACTCGATTTTTTGATGCGCGAACGTAGCGACGGCACGCTCTTTTATGCGGCAAGCGATGCCGACACCGATGGTACGGAAGGAGGCTATTTCGTTTACCGTTACGACGAAGCGTGCGAAGCGTTCCGTGATGCGAACATCCCGGAGGAAGCTATCGAAACCCTTTGTCGGACGCTTCATATCACACCTGAAGGAAACTTCGAAAGCGCCTCGATCGTACGATTGGAAAAGCCGGAAAAAGACGGCGAGATTCCCCACTTCGACCGTGCGATCGAAGCGTTGCGACGGTTGAGAGAGAAACGTACGAAACCTTTTGTCGATACCAAACTGATCACGTCGTGGAACGCGATGACGATCACCGCTCTTTTCAAAGCGGGACGGCTTCGCACCGAGTATCTCGAAAAAGCACGATCTGCGCTGGATACGCTACTTGAAAGACTCTACCCGAACAACACACTCTTTCACAGCACCCTACCCGACGCCGCCCCGCGTATCGAAGGTTTTTTGGAAGATTACGCCTATCTCGGCGAAGCGCTGATCGAGGCGTATCGTTCCACACTTGATGAACGTTACCTTATCAAAGCGCAAACCCTCGCCAACCAAACAATAGAGCGTTTCTATCGCAACGGATTTTGGAAATTTTCAATCGGCGAGTTTCAAACCGATGCCGACAAGCACGATACCTCCTATCCTTCTGCGCTCGCTACGGCCGTACATTTTTTACATTCGATCGCCTCGCTTGTCGATCCCATCTACAAAAAATTCGTCTTTCGAACACTCGAAATTCACTCCTACGAGGTGATGCGTCAACCTCTCTCCATGCCTTCGCTGGCAAAAGCGGTCGTTCGCTATCTCTACGACGATATCCTCATTAAAGCTAAAGAAAGTGCCCTTGTACCGCATATCGGCGATATCGACACACTCGGCTACCCTTATCTCTTTTTGCGCACAAGCGACAACGACGGCTTCATGCTTTGCAATAGCCTTTCGTGTTTTGCTCACGAAAACACTTTCGATAAGCTCTCTTCGACAATACGTTCATATCAATAAAACGCTACGCATCGTAGCGTTCTACGACGAAAAAAGTATCTCGTTTGATCAAATCGACTCCAACCTGCCGTTTTCGGCTATAATTTCCATATGAACGAAACGATCAAACTCTTTATTTCGGATCTAAAAAACGCCTTATCGGATCTGTTTCCCATTATCGTGGTCGTAACGCTGTTTCAAATGTTTGCAATAGGTCAAGTGCCCGATAACATCATCTCCATCGTAACAGGGCTTGCGATCGTAGCGATAGGATTGGCACTTTTCATTCGTGGACTTGAGCTCGGTATTTTTCCTATCGGCGAAGGGCTCGCCGTCGATTTCGCACGCAAAGGTTCCGTCTTTTGGCTTTTGCTGTTCGCTTTTACGCTCGGATTTGCCACTACGATCGCCGAACCGGCACTTATTGCCATCTCCCAAAAAGCCGCATCCATCAGCGACGGACGTATCGATGCCTTTTGGTTGCGTATGACAGTCGCTTTTTCGGTAGGTTTTGCGATCGTTCTGGGCGTCGTACGTATTTTGCTCGGTCACCCCGTCGCCTATTATATCATCGGCGGTTATATCCTCGTCGTTCTTATCACCTTTTTCGCTCCGCCCGAAATCATCGGTCTTGCTTACGACAGCGGCGGGGTAACCACCTCCACCGTCACCGTCCCGCTTGTCGCGGCGCTGGGTATCGGGCTTGCCTCTTCGATCAAAGGACGCAACCCCGTCATCGACGGTTTCGGATTGATCGCCTTTGCGTCGCTAACACCGATGATCTTCGTACAACTCTACGGTATCGTTGTCTATGCGCTTGGCGATACCGGTACACTTGAGACGGTTGCCGAAGCGATTGTCGCCACCGAAAAAGCCACAGCCCGATTTCATTGGCAATCCCTCTTTTGGGATCTGATCGCCACCGTGAAAGATGTCGCACCGATTTTGGCGGTGATCTTCTTTTTCCAGTATGCCATTATCAAAAAACCCGTCGCCCATCTTCATCGCATTGCGATCGGTATCGCTTTGGTCGTTTTGGGACTCTATGCTTTTATTGTCGGTTTGGAGATGGGGCTTTTCCCTATCGGGGAGAGTATCGCATTCGATCTGAGTGCCGCAGGAAATAGGCTGCTTATATATCTTTTTGCATTTTTGATAGGCTTTTCGACGACGATGGCGGAACCGAGTCTGCTTGCCATCGCTATCAAAGCCGAAGAGATTAGCGAAGGTGCAATCAAACAAACACGCTTACGCGTCATCGTCGCGCTCGGTGTCGCCATAGGCATCGCATTGGGCGCCTATCGCATCGTTGTGGGCGATCCAATCCATTACTATATTATCGCGGGCTATCTGCTGGTCATCGGATTTACCTATGTTGCCCCCGATTACATTATCCCCATCGCTTACGATAGCGGTGGGGTAACTACCTCTACCGTCACCGTACCGCTTGTCGCGGCTCTGGGTTTGGGACTGGCCGAAAATATCGAAGGGCGCAACCCGCTTGTGGACGGATTCGGATTGATAGCGTTCGCATCGTTGTTTCCGATGCTCACCGTAATGGGCTACGGCATCTACGCCGAGTACGATAAAACCCATCGAAAGAAAAAGGAGGCGCAACAATGAAATTTACCGCACTGATCGTCGTCATATCCGACAAAGACGAAGAAGCAGCCATCGAAGAAGCAAAAAAAGCGGGGGCCGGTTCGGTAACGATCCTACACGGCAAAACGCTCGGCTTAAAAGAAAAAAAAGTCTTTTTCGGACTGACATTCGAAGAGAATGTCTCCGTTTTGCTTTTTGTGTTGCCGCGAAAGTTAACGATGAAAGTGATGCGCACCCTGCGAAAACACTTTTCGCTTGATGACCCGGAGACTCCCGCAATGGCGTTTACCTTCCCCTTAACGCATGTGGCAGGACTCGATACCGAAGAGCTACAGAAATTCGAACACGACATCAAATCGATGTTATAAGGAGGATACAATGTTGGTAAAAGAGATTATGACCCCTTACGACAAGTTGGTGCGCATCTCGCCGATGGCGCCCGTGAGAGATGCGCTGGCGTTG
>JALVPA010000157.1 GCA_027026055.1 Campylobacteraceae bacterium
AATATATGCGCGCAGTTTCGACCTTCGTACGATCTTGATACAAGGCGGTGCGTCCAGGAAACGAGAACTTCAAGCTCTTCGAGCGGGTAAAGATGTCGTCATCGCCACTCCACAGCGATTATCGGAGTATATCGACGAGCGCGTATTGGACGTACGTTCCGTCAAACATTTCGTTGTGGACGAAGCCGATATGATGTTCGATATGGGATTTGCGCCGACGGTCGTTTCTATCGTCGAAAAACTTTCCGTACGCGCGCAAAAGGCGGTGGTTTCAGCGACGTTGACACCCTCGGCGGTGCGATTTGCCAAAACGTTGTTACCGTCGGTCAAACCCGTTGCGTTGGATACCGAGTCGCGTATCCCGGAACATATCGCTTTGAAACTTTTTCCCGTAGTACGTAGTAAAAAGGCGTCGCTTTTGCGTATGTTGTTGGAAAAAGAGGTCGATGGAAAAACGATGATATTCGTACGTAAAAAAGAAGAAGCCGATCTATTGGTACAAACGCTTCGGGAAGAAGGAGTGCAAACGGGAGTTTTGCACGGTGAACGCAAACACCGCGAACGCCGTAAAGTGTTGCAAGATTTTAGAAGAGGGCATATCTCTTTTTTGGTGGCGACGGACATCGCCGCGAGAGGATTGGATATTGTCGATCTCGATGCGGTCGTAAGTTACGATATTCCCCATGTCAAACACGATTTCATCCACAGAGTCGGAAGAACGGGGCGTGCGGGAAGAGAAGGAAACGCATATCTTCTGGTTTCTCCGGAGGAATTCGAGCAATTGGAAGATTTGAGAAAGGTGCTGGGCGATCGAAACATAGAAGAGATGATACTGCCCGACTTTGCCCCGAAAATCGTCAAAGCGCGAGGATATGTGTTGTCTCCGAAACGGCATAGGCGTAAAGCACCCCTGAAACCTACCGCCAAAAGAGAGCGTACGGGGAAAAAACGCAAAACCACGAAGCGGGATATTTATAAAAGATAATTCGACGTAGTCCGTCCGGATATTTCCTCAAAACACGGATGTAGCATCGTAATGGCGGAACCGAATTTGCCCTTTCTTCGGATAGAACACGGCACGCTAGAATGTTGTGCCGGCCCATGTTGCGGGACGACCTGCATTACAGACAGGTACCCCACTGCGGGTGCAAACTTGTTTGTGATGCAAAGTCTGTATAGGAGGCAAAATTGTCGGGTTCCGATGGGATATTGGTGACACACCATCCGCTAATATCTTGGAGGAAATCGTAAGCATCCATAAACATAGAGTCCATATTGGCAACATTTGCTGTGTTCCAGCCTCCTATAGGTTGATTGAAACTGCGTGCAGCTTGGAACATATTGCTCATATTCGTTACACTTGATGTATTCCAATTGCCTAAAGTACGGTTAAAATCAGTCGCACTTTTAAACATATAACCCATATCGGCAACACTCGAAACATCCCAACCTCCAATAGGTTGGTTAAAGACTTCCGCTTCTTTAAACATAGAATGCATGGTTGTGACATTTGAAGTATTCCACTCTCCTATGGGTTGGTCAAAATCCATTGCCTGTTCAAACATAGAACGCATTGTTGTGACACTTGAAGTGTTCCAGTTTTCGATAGGACGATTGAATTTATATGCACCTCTAAACATATAGCTCATATTCGTTACATTGGAAGTATCCCAGTCTCCTATAGGCTGATTGAAATTACTTGCGGCATTGAACATATAGCTCATATCCGTTACGTACGATGTATCCCATCGACTTATAGGTTGGTTGAAATTGATTGCAAGGAAAAACAAAGAGCCCATATCGGTCACTTTGGACGTACAGATATGCACATAGTCGTCACTGTTTTTATCCATCGCACTGATGGTGGCATTATCCACAACCGTATAGAGCTCTCCGTTGATCGTGAAGGTATCGCCGGCATTGAGTGCGGAGCATTTGATCGTTTTGATTTTTGAAAGATCGACGTTGACCGTCTGATTTGGCTGTGTGATCTCAAGAATGGGGTTTTCATCGGAGAGGATATAGTTGGTCACGACAGAGAGTACGGCGGCCTTTTGGATAGCGTTTAGCTCGCTATCGGCCGCATAATACGAAACACTTGGAGAGATTGCCGAAAGTAGTGCGAGAGATCGGATCAATGGCTTCATGGGCGATCCTTTTATTAATAATGATTATGTATAAATATAACCATATATCTCTACTTTAACTGTATTTTCTTTAAAAAAGCATAAAACATAAAGAAAAAGGCTTTATAAGGCGGTGATTCGCAATTTTTTGCTATCGTATCGAAAAAGCAAAGGAGAAAAAACGATGGCGAAAGTACCCGAAAATGTCGGTTGTAGCAATATGGAGTGTGTCGAAGGGCCCAATTGCGAGCGTAAAGCGATCTATCTGAACAAAACCGCGGTGGAGGTAAAGAGTTTCGGTGGAACGAAAGAGAAAGGATGCGGTAAATTCATCCCTCGCAAAAAGAAAGAAAGTTAATGAACTTGCAACAAGTCGAGCGAAGGATCGTAGATCTTCGTTTTGACGTCGAAGATACCCAATAGGGTGTGAAAGAGATAGTCGTGCGAAAAGGTTTCGTTGCGTTTATGCCTTAAGTTGCGTATACGGTTGTCGTTTTGCCACTGTTTACCGAACCAAAGGAATGCACCGATATGTTTTTGTGCTTCCGGGGCGAAAAAATAGGGGATACCGTGTAGGTAAATACCGTTTTCTCCCAAACTCTCTCCATGGTCGGCCATATAAATCAGCGCCGTTTTGTAGTGTTTGTCGTATTGTTGTAAAAACCGAATGCTCTCCACCCAAAAAATATCGCTGTAGCGTAGCGCGTTGTCATAGGCGTTGATTATCGCTTCGCGTTTGCACGTTTCGAGTTTGTTGGTGCGACAAACGGGTGTAAAGTGTTCTTTGTCTCGAGGATAGCGTTTGTAGTAAGCCGGACCGTGATTGCCCATTTGATGCAAAACGATGAGAATATCTTTCTTCGGGTGTTCGGCAATAAAATCGTCTAGCCCTTTCAACATACCGATATCGCGACACTCTCCGTCGTTGCAGACGGGATTGAGAGTCGGTGTCTTGAAGTTTTGATAGGCGATTCTCTCGGCGACACCTTTAGAGTCGGAATTGTTATCGCGCCAAAGCAATGCTACTTGACCGGTACGGTGCAAAATATCGAGTATATTTTCGGTATGTTGCGCTTTTTCGTAGCTATAATCGCTGCGTGTATAGACGGAAAACATGCACGGTACCGACTCGGCGGTGGAAGTGGCGCAAGAGTAGGTGCGAGAGAGATTGATAACGTTCGTTTTCGAGAGTTCGGGGTTGGTCTCTTTTTCGTAACCGTTGAGCGAAAAGTGATCGGCGCGCGCCGCTTCGCCTACGATGAGAATAACGAGTTTGTGAGAGGCGTTTGCATCGCGGCGGATAACCGCGTCGAGAGCGATGGGTTTGAGAGTGGTATCTATCGTTTTAAGCGTATCGTGCAGATAATCTCCCACGGAATAAATCCAATAGGTGGGGTTGGTGTAATCTCGCAAGATACGATGTTCTCTAAAAAACGACGCATAGTGTTTTCCGAAAAGCAAAAGCGTCGCGACGATGAGTAACGTT
>JALVPA010000158.1 GCA_027026055.1 Campylobacteraceae bacterium
GATTACAACCGTCGCCGAAGCGATACGCGCTTACCATACACGCGCTTGGCTGACACCTCGATATGTCGATACGCTACTGCAAACGAAAGAGAAAAAAGAGAATTTTCGTACGATAGGCGTCTATGTCGAAGAAAACGGTCGCATAATTGCTGGCGAAGTGGGATATTGCATAGGAAAAACCTACACCAGTCTTAGCGGTTTTAGCTCCAAAGAAAAAACCTATCGCAATTACGGCACGCTCCAAATGGTGTTGCTGGCGCAATATCTTCGTCGTCACGGCTTTGCCTTTTGGAATCTCGGTCATCCCTATATGAGCTATAAGTTCGCACTAGGCGCAACTCTCTATTCTCGCCGGGATTTTCTCGATTTGTGGTATCGTTATACGAACGAAACGATACCTCTATGCGATACGTAAAGGAAGCACATGAAACGAATACTGTTCGTTTGTCTCGGAAATATATGCCGTTCTCCTTTGGCCGAAGGGATCGCCCGTCACCTTTGCAACTCCGAAGGTTACGATTTTCTCGTCGATTCCGCCGGTACAAGCGGCTGGCACAAAGGCGAACCGCCTTGCGAGCATTCCATCGCCGTAGCGGCGCAATTCGGTATCGACATCTCCACATTGCGCGCGCGAACGGTTTCGCCGGATGACATATCGCTTTTCGATTATGTCATAGCGATGGACGAGGAAAATATGAAAAGTTTGAAACGTATGGGATTTTTCGAAGTGAAAAAACTCGGAGAGTTCGGAGGCCTCAACGGCGCCGACATACCCGATCCGTACTTTTTCAAAGGTTTCGAAGGATTCGAAAAGGTCTATACGATGATCTATCGCGGTGTGGAAGACTTACTTGAAAGGATTGCGAATGGAACGCTCTGATTACGCCATCGTCGTCACGACTCTGCCTTCCGAAGAAGAAGCGTTGAACCTTGCCGAACATTTGGTAGACGCTCGCTTGGCGGCATGCGTTCATATCTCGCCCATACGTAGCATATATAGATGGGAAGGGCATACGGTAAAAGAAAAAGAGTATCGACTCGAAATCAAAACACGTCGTTTTTTGTTTGAGAAAATCGAAGCGTATTTAAAAAATCGTCACCCTTACGATATACCAGAAATTATATTGTTACCTATCGAAACATGTTCAAAAAGTTATGGAGAGTGGATAGGCGATTCCATTGAAAATTTTTAAGTCCTTTGTAAAACAAAGACTATATTTTATAATTTGCCCATATTGTTCCGCTAAAATTGATAGCACTCCATAATACGCTTCGTCGGACAGGATTATTAGTGCACCAAAAAAAGGCGATTGACACATCGATATTTATACGTAGCATATTGATGGCTACTATTTACTTTATTACCGGGAAAATCAGTCTAAATATTTTTCATCAAGAAACGATTGTGACCGTATCCGCTTTTGCTCCCGAAGGGTTTGCACTGGCGGGTGCACTTATTTTCGGAAAGAGCGTATTGCCCGGTATCTTTCTCGGTCAATTGGCGTTGGCACTGAGTTCGCACCTTTCATTCGGCGCCGCCTTCGGCATCGGTGCGGTCAATACCGCCGAAGCGGCGCTTGCGATGATGCTGTTTCATCGCTTCAAGCTCAACAGACATCTTACGACAATGCGCGATTTGACGGGAATGACCTTGATGATACTTTTTATCCTACAACCTTTTAGCGCAATATTCGGTAATCTTTTTTTATCGTTTACGTACCCCCTCACCTCAGTCGAGTTCGTCAAAAACACACTTTTGTGGTGGTTCGGTAACGTCATGGGGCAAGTGTTGTTTACGCCATTATTGCTTTTACTTTATGACAACAGACGCCATTTAAATCTATGGAAAATAGTTTCCGTCGTCGTCATCTTTACCGCCATCAATATCTTTTTTCAAGGTTATCTCGATACCGAAAACACCTCCATATTGCTTATCGCCACCCTTCCTCTCACCATCTATATCGCCACACGCAATATCACTTACGGTGCGCTGGCCGCCGTTACGGTTTCTTTAAGCACTATCATTTTGAAACACTATGCTCAAGGGGTATTCGCCGGAGGAGAATCGGCGATACTCAATATTATCGACTTGAACTTTTTTGCATTGAGTCACGTCGTATTGGCGCTTCTTGTCGGTGTGCTCTTTAGAGAAAAAGAGGAAGCGATACGTCATCTCAAGGCGATGGCACACTACGACTATTTGACCGGATTGCCCAACAGACATCTACTCAGAGAGCGTATCCACCATAGTGTTTACATTGCCCAAAACACCGGAACCCAAAATGCTATCTGTTTCGTCGATCTCGACGGTTTCAAAGCGATCAACGACACATACGGCCATCACATCGGCGATCAGCTCTTGAAAGAGGTGGTTTATGTTTTGCAAACACATACACGTGCCGGCGACGACCTGTTACGCCTTGGTGGAGACGAGTTTCTAATCATTTACAACTCCATCCACGACGAGAACGAACTAAAAGAGAAGCTAACGCGAATTTTAAAGGATGTCGAAAACATTCGCGAAGTGGAAGGATGCGGCATCGACGTTTCTTTAAGTATCGGCGTGGCATGGTGTCCCAAACACGGCGTCAGTGTCAAAGAGTTGGTAGAGACGGCGGACAACGCAATGTATGCCGCAAAAAAAGCGGGCAAAAATCGTTACGTTATCGCAACACTAATCCAAGATACCTACTAAATCCGTTATATCGCTGAAAAGGTAATCCGGTCGAATTCCTTTTTTAAGATCGGCGGGTCTGAATTTGCCCGTTTTGACCAATGCGGTCGGTAGCCCCGCATCCTGCGCCCCTTTGATATCCGATTCGATGTCGTCGCCCACCATCACTACCTCTCTGGGCTGCAATCCCATCGCATCGACGGCGAGGTGAAAAAAATCGCGACTCGGCTTGCCGATCAACATCGCTTTGGTATCGGCGGCATACTCCAACGCCGCGACAAAACCGCCCGCATCCATCGAAAGCGCGTCGTCTTCTTTGAAATATTTGTTTTTTGCCGCGGCGATCAGCGTCGCTCCGTTCATGAGTGCGCGAAAAGCCTCGTTCATACGCTCGTAGGTAAAGTTATGATGCGCGTCGCCCACCACCACATAATCGGGCGTATCGGAACGCAACGCATCAAAATACCTCTCCGCTTCGTCGGTCAACAAAGGATAGACGCTTCCGTTGTGTTTACGTACATACGATTCGGTCGCATCGAGCGCCGTAAAAATCTCCTCTCTCTCGATCTCAAAACCGAAACCGCGCAGCTTCTCGTAGATCGTTTCGGGGAGCATGCGCGTCGTATTGGTCAAAAAACGCACGGGAAAGTGCTCCTTGATCCGCCTCACCGCTTCCGCCGCTCCTTTGACGGGGCTCTCTCCCACATACAACACCCCGCCGATATCGAACAATACACCTTTCACACGAGGTCTCATCTCTCACCCCCTATGGAAAAGTTTATATTATAGTATAGCATAATCGTTGGTAAATACTATTTTTC
>JALVPA010000159.1 GCA_027026055.1 Campylobacteraceae bacterium
AAAATCTTTGTCGCTACTAAGCAGTTGCGGCGTCTTTTTACTTTTTGAAAATCTATTGCACGGAAGTGTCAATCGGATACATGCGATTTTTTCACCTTTTTGTAATTGTAATCTTCATCAAGTTCGATTTTTCCTTTTAAATCTGCCAACGAAAGCTTTTTCGTATTTTCGACAAACACTTTTAATGCAAGAATAATGATCTTTACAAGAATTTTCCATTCAAACATTCAAATAATACAATAGCATATTTTTCAATAAAAGCAATAATCTTTCTTATCGATGCGGCAGGTTTTACAACGCGGCCGAAAGGGCTTACGCCGCGTTAACTTATGAGAAGGTATGTCGAAAAGGATCTTTTGGCTCTATTTTAAAATCATCCGTGCGTTAATGGGCTGCACGGGACGGTTGTTGGGATGTTTCATGATTTTTGCAAATTTTTCAACTTGATCTTTAGAGATTTCTACCGGAGTTTTAAGCACATACCAGCGCACCCCTTCGGAACAAGGCGGTGTGGTTAATGAGCCGTTAAAGCGATAATAACTTTTGTTTTTAGGAAGCAGATTTTTTATGTCATCGCCGCTAATTTTTAATGGTCTTTTCCCCTCTTTATCAGGCATAATACTCCAGATCTTTTCCAGTACTTCGTTGGGTTTGCCATACTCAAACATCAAGGCTACTACGGCAATGTTGCCTTCTTTGTCCAAATGCACGAAATGGGCCTCCAAAGGAAAGCTGCGACCGTTGATAGTATTTTCGCTGGGTGCATGGAAATGGAACTGTTTAAGATCAAATTTTGTTCCGTCGACTACAAGGTAACTGCCGGGTTGGATGTTGACTTGTTCGGAATGGCCGTTATTGACTACCTCATTGGAGGCGGCATAATAGTGAAACTGAATCGGTTTTAGTGTTGCGGCATATGCCGTATCGGTATGAATATTGATTGGCGTTTGGTTTTTACCCTCTTTACACATATAAAATTCAGGTGTCAAATCACCCCAATGTTCGGGTGAAGTATGCCCTGCATAACTCCAGTGTGCACCGTCTGAAGAAGCTGAAGCGAGCGCAACAGTTAATCCGGCAGTGATGATATAAGGAAAATTTTTTTTCATATTAAGCTCCCATCCTTCTATCAGTTTTTCGAATAATTATTATAATATATTTTTCATTTAGGTAGCTCAAATATATCGTTTTTAGGCAATACGTTGTAGGGTGCCGTATATTTCTGTAATATTGTCCGAAACCTAATCGATTAACTTTTGACGATGTTTCCGAGCGTTATCTTTATTCGTCTTAGAGAAATTTTCGTTGAAAGTAGCAAGGCGTTATGTGATTTACAAATACTGTAAACACACGAACATAACCCCCGTTATGCTAAAATATCGCTATTTATATACCAAAGGAGCAGCCATGTCCAACAAAACCCTCATCATCGGTGCCGGCGGCGTGGGTAACGTCGTTGCGTTCAAATGCGCGATGAACAGCGACGTTTTCGGCGAGATCACCCTTGCCAGCCGCACCAAGAGCAAATGCGACGTCATCGCCGCCAATGTCAAGGCCAAAACAGGCGTAGAGATCGCCACGGCCGAGATCGATGCCGACAGTGTCGAGGCGCTTGTCGCACTCATCAAAGAGACGCAAGCCGATATCGTCATCAATGTGGCGCTCCCCTACCAAGACCTTACCATCATGGATGCTTGCGCGGCAACGCAGACACACTACCTCGATACCGCCAACTACGAGCACCCCGACGAAGCGAAATTCGAGTACAAAGAGCAGTGGGCGCGCGATCAACTTTTTCGCGAACAGCACATCATGGGCTTACTCGGAAGCGGTTTCGATCCGGGTGTGACCAATGTCTTTGTCGCCTATGCGCAAAAGCACTACTTCGACGAGATTCACTATGTAGATATCCTCGATTGTAACGCGGGTGATCACGGCTACCCCTTTGCGACCAACTTCAACCCTGAAATCAACTTGCGCGAAGTAAGCGCCAAGGGGCGTTACTGGGAGAACGGCGAGTGGAAAGAGACGGAGCCGATGGAGATCAAGATGGTCTGGGACTACCCCGAAGTAGGACCCAAAGACAGCTATTTGCTCTACCACGAAGAGATGGAGTCACTGGTCAAAAACATCCCGCATCTCAAGCGCATCCGCTTCTTTATGACCTTCGGTGAGAGCTATCTGACGCACATGCGCTGCTTGGAAAATGTCGGCATGCTCGGCATCGAGCCCGTAGAACACAACGGACAAAAGATAGTACCGATCGAGTTTCTTAAAACGCTCCTTCCCGATCCCGCCACACTCGGACCGCGTACCAAAGGCAAAACCAATATCGGTGTCTTCGTACGCGGTATCAAGGACGGAAAAGCGCGCACCGTCTACATCTACCAAGTCAGCGATCACGAAAAGTGCTACGAAGAGGTAATGAGCCAAGCGGTCAGCTATACTACCGGCGTGCCCGCAATGATCGGCGCGAAATTGATGTTGCAAAAGATTTGGTTCGAAGAGGGTGTGCACAATATGGAAGAGTTCGACCCCGATCCGTTTATGGAGGAGCTAAACCGTCAAGGCTTGCCGTGGCAAGTGATGGAACTTGCGCCGAACGAAACGCGCGAAGTCGAAGCGTCATAAACGTGAGTATCGGGTTTTATCTCAAAAAGTTCGTCGCTTTTTTGATGATGCCGTTTACTCTCGGTATGGCGGGAATGGCTATAGGCGGTTATCAACTATGGCGTCATCGTTATAAAAAAGCGAAATATTGGATAGCGGCTTCTTTTTTATGGCTTGCCGTCTTTTCTTATCCGCCGACGGCGAAACTTTTGCTCGCTCCTTTGGAGCATCGTTACGAAACACTCGAAAAACCGCCGCAAGTCGCTTATATTTATCTCCTCGGCAGTGAACATTTTAGCGACCCGAACCTTCCTATCACTTCTCAGCTTACACCCGAAGCGGTAGTACGGATGAGCGAAGCCGTGCGACTTTATCGTCAAATACCGAACGCCACAGTGATCGTCTCGGGATACGAGGGACTACACGATAAGGTTTCGCATGCGCGTATGCAGCACCGTTTTGCCGTTGCGATGGGAATTCCCGTACACAAAATCGTCCTTGTCGAAGATGCCGCCGATACCGAAGAGGAAGCGTATGCCGCCAAACGCATCACGCGAGGCAAGTCGACGATACTTGTTACCTCCGCTTATCATATGCCGCGTGCGATGAGGTGGTTTCGCGAAGCGGGGCTCACTCCCCTTCCCGCTCCGACATATCATTTGACGCACGTGTCTACGCCTTTGTGGATATGTTTTAGTCCCGAAGCGTTACGTGAGTCCGCTATAGCGATGCACGAGTATTTGGGGATTGTCTGGCAACGTCTCAAGCTCTTTTTACGTCATACCGATATAGCTTAGAAAACGACCGCTACAACCTCCCTCTTTACGATAAGAAAAAAATCTGTCGTTGTTGCAGGCGGTACAAAGGTCGCTTACTTCGATACGTTCGGGCGATAATCCCGCTTCGAGAAGTTGATATTTGTTAATATCCTTTAGATCGATGCAATATTTTTCTCCGATTTTTATGACGCTATTCGGATAGTTTTCGAAATGTTTCGCCACATTTTCGTCCACTTCGTAGCAGCATCCTCCTATGGCGGGACCGATACCCGCTACGATAAAAGAAGGGTTCGAACCGAAACGCTCCGTCATCGTCTTGACGGTTTTTTGAACGATGTGCGCCGCACTGCCGCGCCATCCAGCATGCACCGCGCCGACCACTTCTTTTTCGGGATCGTAAAGCAGTATCGGTACGCAATCGGCCGTTAATATACCCAAAAGTATGTGTTTGCGATCGGTTATCAACGCATCGGTATCGGGTATCGCCGTCGCTTGCTCTCTCCATCCGCATGTGATTGGTTTATCTATGACACCGACACGATCGCCGTGCGTTTGGTTTGCCGTAACGATATGCCACGTATTGCCCGCCGCCTCCTTGAGAAAGCGTTTTCTATTTGCGACTATCGCCTCTTTCGGTTCTCCTGTATGAAGCGCCAGAGAGAAACGACAAGCGCTTTTTTCCTCTTTCTCGGTGATGCCGTGGATGCAGTGACGATACCGTGACAAAAGTTCGAATCTTAGTTGTTTCATACGATGGCTCTTAGTCGCTTTTGGTATAATGGCGTGATAAATATGCTACGCAAGGATACGTATGCGTAACACTTTTTGGCTCGATTTCGACAAACGTCTTTTTACCAATATTTCTTATCTGTTGATTATACAATTAATTCCTCTATTTATCATCTCTTCCTATTTGGTTTACGAAATCAGCACCAAGCTTTTTTATAAACAGATGGTCTATTACACTATCGCGTTTGTCGCTTTTTTCGTCGCGATGATCATACCTTGGAGGCGGATTATCGGCTGGTTCGCGCCGATTTTCTATCTCGTTAATCTTGGTTTGCTCATTGCCGTGGAGTTTGTAGGAAAGACGATTTTGGGCGCGAAACGTTGGATCGAATTGCCCGGCATCCATGTGACCATCCAACCTTCGGAGTTTATCAAAGTCAATGTCATTATGTTGTTGGCTTATCTCATATCGAAGAGACCACCGCCCGAAAAAGGGTACGGTCTATTTCGGTTTGTCAAGCTTTCGTTTATCATCGTTATCCCTTTTTTGATTATTGCCAAAGAGCCCGATTTGGGAACGGCGCTGGTATTGCTCATCACCGGTTTCGGAATTCTTTTTTTGATAGGGGTGAATTGGAAAATCTGGCTGGCATTGATTTTGATGGCGAGTGCGGGTGCTCCCGTGCTTTATCAGTACGGGCTCAAACCGTATCAAAAAAAGCGTATCCACGATATGCTCAACAAACCGAGTTATCAAGTGCGTCAAGCGCTTATCGCCATCGGTAGCGGCGGTATGGAGGGAAAAGAACGGGCGGAAGCGACCCAGACGCAGTTGAAGTTTTTGCCCGTTTCGTCGACCGATTTTATCTTCGCTTATTTGGGAGAACGTTTCGGATTTAAAGGGATGGTGACGGTGATAGGGCTTTATATATTTTTTATTTTCCATTTGCTTTTTATATCGTGGCGACACAAACAAGATTACCTCGTCAAAACCTTTGCCGTCGGAATCGCTTTTTTGTTTTTTGTCTATATGGGGGTCAATATCTTTATGGTCATTGGATTGGCGCCTGTGGTGGGGTTGCCACTACCGATGTTTAGCCACGGCGGGACATCGTTTATTATCTTTGCTTTTATGCTCGGCATACTCGAAAATTTAATTGCCTTTAAAGAGAAATACCGCTATACTTCCGAGGCTAAAATATCGATGCTTCGTAAAGACGATTTTATCGCTTGAGGGTCTTTAGCTCAGTTGGTTAGAGCTCCCGGCTCATAACCGGGCGGTCCCGAGTTCGAGTCTCGGAGGACCCACCACCTTTTATTTTTTCTTCGTATTATGTATCTCAACCGACTTTGTTACCATTTTATACTAATCAAGCTATATACGGATACTTTTTCGTTTTTATCTACATTCCGGAAAGAGACGGCTTTTTACGGTACATAGGCTATCCTCGGCAGACCCGTCGTCTCTTCCAGCCCGCACATTAGATTGGCCGCCGCCAATGCCTGAGAAGAAGCGCCGCGCAATAGATTGTCTATCGCCGAAGAGATGAAAAGCGCATTTTCGTTCACTGCGGCATAGATATCGCAATAGTGCGTACCCGCGACGCTTTTGACATCGACGGGATGATTTCTCAGGCGGATAAAGGGCTCTTCTCCGTAAGCCTCTTTCAAGACGGTCATGGGATCGATATCGACCTTGAGTGTCGCATAAACGCTGACCAGTTCGCCGCGCGTGGCGGGGATAAGATGCGGAACGAAGTTGATATGCGTTTTAATGCCGTGGATCTTTTCTATCTTTTCGGCGATTTCGGGCGCATGGCGGTGTTTAAGCGGATTGTAGGCGAAAAAGTTGTCGTTGATATGCACGTAATGCGTCGTTTCGCTCAGTTTCTTGCCCGCGCCGCTCACGCCGCTTTTGGCATCGATAAAAATCGCAGATGCGGTATCGATATAGGGGATAAACGGTAACAATCCCAGCAACGTAGCGGTGGGATAGCATCCGGGACCTGCCGCCAAACGCGCTTTTTTGAGATCGTCGCGATAATATTCTATAAGCGCATAGACCGCTTCGTCGAGATGCTCGGGATCTTCGTGCGGACAGTACGCTGCTTCGTACGTCTCTTTTTCGAGGCGATAATCGGCGGAGAGGTCGATCGTTTTGACCCCCGCATCCACAAGCGGTTTGGCAAAGCCCATCGAGGTTTTGTGCGGTAATGCCAAAAAGACCACGTCGCAATGTTCGATTACCGATTCGGGCGTGGCTTTGGAAACGGGCATATGCACTACATTTTGCAAAGCGGGATGCAAGCTTTCTATCGTCGTATCGCCTTGTGTGGTGGCGACATATGCCAGTTCGAAAACGGGATGCGTCGCCAACATCTTGACGAGTTCGAGTCCCGTATAGCCGCTTGCACCGACGATCCCCGCTTTAATAGCAGTCATTTAGTCGTTCTCCAGTTTGATTTCGCAATAGCTTATCTCTTCGATATCGTAAGCTTTTTTTCCGCCTGGTAGATTCAATTCCACCTCGTCGCCCTCCTCTTTGCCCATCAATGCGCGCGCCAAAGGCGAATGAAAAGAGATCAATCCTTTTTCCGGGCACGACTCCTGCCCTCCTACGATTGTGTAGGTTACCTCTTCACCCGTCTCTTGACAGCTTAAACATACTGTCGATCCGAAACTGACGCGTTCGTGCGCCAACGTCGAAGGATCGATTATCTGCGCGCGTCCCAGCAAATCGGTAAGCTCCGTAATGCGCGCTTCCATCAAGCCTTGACGCTCCTTGGCGGCGTGGTATTCGGCATTCTCTTTCAAATCGCCGAGTTCTCGCGCTTCGTCGATGATTTTGGCGATTTTGGGTCTCTCTTCGTTTTTAAGTCGTTCAAGTTCCAAGGAGAGTTTTTCATATGTCTCTTTAAGCATCGGTTCTTTCTGCACGGTCGTTCCTTTCGACGAAAAAGTGTCGTTGTATTGTTTGGGATGTATTATAGCAAAAAGGTTATAATGGCGCATATTTTACGATACAGAGGCAATATGAAACCGACAATACTCATCACCAACGACGACGGATTCGAGTCCGAAGGACTTCATGCGCTCAAATCGGCGCTCGATCCGCTTGCCGAAGTGATCGTCGTCGCACCGAGCGACGAGAAGTCTGCATGCGGGCATTCGCTGACGTTGACCAGACCGCTTCATTTCGTACAAACGGCGCACAACTTCTACAAACTCGAAGACGGCACGCCTTCAGATTGCGTCTTTTTGGCGCTCAACAAACTTTTCAAAGAGCGCAAACCCGACTTGGTCGTATCGGGTATCAATATCGGATCGAATATGGGCGAAGATATCACCTACTCCGGTACGGTAGCTGCGGCGATGGAGGCGGTACTGCAAGGTATCCCCGCCGTTGCGGTGAGCCAAGTCTATGCCGAAGCGGGTAAGAGTATCGAAACCTTCGGTTATACGTTGGCGCAAAAGATGACGGCGAAACTCGTCGAAGCGATCTTTACACGAACTTTTCCTCTACCCCCGCGCAAACTTCTCAATGTCAATATCCCGCCGCTCGACGAGAGCGCATGCAAAGGTTTCAAAGTGACGCGTGCGGGAAATCGTCTCTACGCGCATAATGCCGAAGTGCATTACAATCCGCGAGGCAAAGAGTACTATTGGATCGGTCTGCCCGAACTCGGATGGATGGATACGCCGGGACACACGACAGACTTCGAGGCGATCAACGACGGCTATGTCTCCGTTACGCCGATACAACTCGATATGACGGCGCATGACGAGATAGCCTCTTTGCAACGATGGATACGCACATCGTTAACGTAAGTGTCGTTTTTTCATCACCTGCTCGCATCGGCGACGACGACGGCAAAAAGGACGTTTCCTCCCTCTTTTTGGATGCGATATGCCGCTTCGTGCAGTGTCGTACCGGTCGTGATGATATCGTCTATCAAGACGATATTCTCTTTTTTCCCCGTATAACGGAAATTTCGCGGATGTTCCAAACGATATGCCAGCGATTTACCCGCATAACTTATACGATTTTCGGCTATCAATACGCCGTGATCCACCTCGATATCTTTGTTTCGCAAAGGGTGTGTCAACTGTGCGATATGCGAATAGCCCGATACGATTCTTTCGTCGATACCCACGACATAAAAAGAGATGGACAAATGCGATTGTAGATGGTGAATAAAAGGTTTGAGATAGAATTTTCCCAAAGCGCGATAAATACGATATCCTTCGCTTTTGTGTTTGGTAAGCAGAAGCGATTCGACCGTGTCGTAAGCAAAAAGAGAATAGATGCGTAGCGTGCCGACTTGACGCATTTGCACGGAAGGTATGAGTAATGTTTTGCGGCAATGTGTGCATAAAGGGACGTGACTGAGTCCGTTGCAACTATAGCAGCGCATTTACCGTTATTTACCTTTCGGAAGTTTGTATAGCAACTCTTGAACCTGGTTTTTCCAAATATCTCCGTAAGCGGAGGTGGTTTTTTCCAAATAAAATTCGTATCGTCCACACGGTCTGCTGTCGGCTACAACCGCTCCTGAAGATTTGATATGAAAACACGATTGGATCTCTCTGGTGTATTGGGTACCGTCCGGTGCAAAATCCCCTCGCACGCCGTAAAGCAACGCTTCAGTATCGCTGAGACCGTGATCACCGTATACACCGTATCTATTTACGGATAAGATAAAAGCCATCGGGGAGTTTTGAAAACGATCGGCTTTGTACATGTCGGCTACACGTTTGTCTTCCATACTTACGCCGGGTATCGATGCGATGACTACGGGGACGTTTGCCGGTCTGTGTGCGAAAAAATATTTGCTGGCATCCGAAGCGCTGTTGGGTTTGGAAGTACCTTCGGAAAGGTTCATCTCCGGTTCCCCCGAAGTGCGGCTGTTCCATCCTGTCGCGATAACAATTTTATCGACTTTTTCCGAAACGAGTTGCGAACCGTTACATGCTTCCGTTTCCGCCAAAATGTTGGCTACGTTATGCAAATGTCCGCCGATAATCCAAGTCACTTTCTCATCGGCTTGTTTCAAGATTTCGCAAACCATTGCGTTTGCCTCGTTTCGTCCCCAACAGATCGAATAATCCAGACATTGATCGGAAGGAAACTCGTCTATATTACGGGCGGTTCCTCTATAGTCGACATGCTGAGGATTGGGGGACGTGGCATCTATGGCATAAGTACGCATGGCTTGGCGAACGTTTAATCCTATCGGTATCTCTTTTCGGTCGTAATAGTACATTACGGAGCTATAGGCCATGCCTTGTTTACGATTGATATCTCTTCCCGTCAGTAAGACACCCGCGATATTGGCCTCGCAGTTTTGTTCCATCCCCAGTGCCGTCGCCAACATGATTACCCAGTCGGGATCGAATGCATCGTTATCCAAAATAATATTTTTCATGCCGTTCACTTTATTTGAAATTTTTTGAACGATATATTTCGAATCCACACTTTCGCCTGCTTCGGCAATCGCACGGTTCATTTGCGCTACATTCGACTCGCTGACACATCGGATACCGGCTTTTTCATAGTCGGTTGTTGTAGGTGCGGGATTGTTTGGGTCGGTCGCATATGCGACAATTTTTTTCAATCCTTCGTTTTGGACGGATTCGAGCGTATTTTCTATGTTCCGTGTTTTATTCGACGGGTCGTACGCAACAAATATCATCGAAGAGCCGTCGGGCATCATGATAGGAACATAGGAGTTTTTCGATGATGTATCTTCCACATCTACATTCGCTCCTGCTGAGAAAGACAAACCAATGTAGATGCTCGATACGATACGTTTTTTTACGGAGGGACTCATTGTATAGCCTTCATTAAGTTGTATTTTCGGTTATTATATATATATTTCATTGAATGATATTTACAGTTTTTCTTTTTATACTATATAATATCACAAGTGTTACTTTTGGGTACTTATTAGATAGTTATGTTAAAATCGGAATCACAACATTGTGAAGGTTTGTATATGAAATTGACAGAAAAAGATAAAAGTCTGTTGTTTGCAAGCATTCGTAACATTCCCGACTTTCCCAAACCGGGTATCGTCTTCAAAGACATTACCACACTGCTAAATAACGCCGAAGCATTCGGTGTGTTGATGAAACATTTGGCGGAACGTTACGTCTCGTTCGAGCTTGACTATGTGGCGGGGATTGACGCGCGTGGCTTTATCTTTGGCGCGGCGTTGGCGGACAGACTCGGCATCGG
>JALVPA010000160.1 GCA_027026055.1 Campylobacteraceae bacterium
TGTTACTTCTCTTTACCGTTGCCGTAGTGTTGGAAAAGATAATCGGTGATGATCTTGGCGTCTTGTTTGTTAATCGGCGCTTTGAAATGGTCGATCATTTTGTCCACTTTGCCTCTCCAAAAGGCGCGCGACTGGCGACCTTGGTTGAGAATGTAGCCGAAAGAGTGGCACATAAGGCAGTTTGCCTGTACGGTCTCGAACCCTTTGCCCATTTTGATCGGGAAGGCGATATAGGGTACTTCGATGTTTCCTTTGACTTGCGCCGATGCCATCGTCGCGGCAAAAAGTGCGATTAGAATCGATTTTTTCATACCAAATCCTTTCGTTAGACGATTTCCACGGTGACGACATCGATACCGTTAAATTTGTAGCCGCCGCGATTCCATTTGACATCTTCGGCGAAAGGTTGCGTTTCGCCCAGTTTGTTGGTGGCTCTCGCCATGATTTCGAGTTTGCCAAGCACCGTCGGTTTGAAGCTGTAGCGGAAGGTGCGATAGGCGTAGCGACCGAGTTTGCCGTCGTCGAGTTGCGCCTCTTCCCACGTTTTACCGCCGTCGAGGGAGATTTCGACCTTTTTGATGCCCGCACCGCCGTCAAACGCAACGCCTCTGACCACGACATGCGATTTGAGCGTGAGCTTTTCGCCGTTGGTAGGCCATCCGATGAGCGACTTGACGTTCATCCGTTCGATCGGTTTGGTTTTGGGATAGAGCTTGTCGGGTGTTTCGCATTCGCACTCATTGTCGGGCACGCGGTATGCGTGATCCATAAAAAAGAGATGCTGATAGCTGTCGTTGACCGTGATTTTGGAGAGCATTTTGATCCAACTGTCCGAGTAGGTACCGGGAACGATAAGACGGACGGGAAAACCGTTGAGGTAGGGAAGGTCTTCGCCGTTCATTTGATAGGCAATGATGACATGGTCGTCGAGTTCCGCCAAGTGCAGTTCGCGGATAAAACCGGGAGTTTCGTAGTAGGCGGGTTTTTCGCTTCCTTGTACGGCGATCCACTCCGCACCTTTTTTTAGCCCCGCACGATCGAGGATGTCGCGCAAACGTACGCCTTTCCAGAGCGCGCAACCCATCGCGCCGTTTCCCCATTGGATACCGCCGGGCGTGGGTTTGAATGCCGAACGGCTGTTTCCGCCGCACTGAAGCACCGCGGCGACTTCGACCTGCTCGAAATCGTTTTTGAGCTGATCGAGGGTGATTTTGAGCTCGTGCTTGACCATGCCGTCGACGGTAATCGTAAAGCTCTTTTCGTCGATATGCGTCGGGATGTCGGGCATATGCCAGCGTACGAAAAATTGATCGTTGGGGGTCAAGGCGGAAGTGAAGACTTCACGCGGCGTCTCCAGCAAAGGCGGTCTGTCCGAGAAGGTGATTAGGGGACGTTTTTCGGGAAAATTGTTGGCGCCGAGAGGGCGATTGTCCACGGGATGTGCCGTTTGCGCCGCTTCGAGGCTTTCCGTACCGAGTGCGGCGGCACCTGCGGCAACGGCTGCGGTTTTGAAAAAATCGCGTCGTTTCATAGTAATGCCTTTCGTGTCTAAGTGTCGTTTGTAAGCGGCATTGTGCACACAAAAGGCTTAAATATAAATTATTTTGAGAGTTTTTTTGTAACTATTCAATAAAAATGATACTCGTGATGCCGTTTTTTAGACTTTTCGAACCAATATCGCTTGTTTACGCATCTTGTAACGTTCGTAACTTTCGTTCCAAAAAGTGTCATATTCTATAATATCGAACCCTTCTGCAAATATCCGTTTGAGCTCTTCGTCTTCAAGGAGATAATCGGGGTTACTTTGTGTTTTTTCGTTAGCGGGATCTTTCATATAGGTTTCGACGAAAAAGAATCCGTTTTTTTTGAGAGCGGGTTTCAAACGTGCAATCAGCGCTCTGTCGAGATAGTTGGTCATGACGATAAGATCGTAAGATTGCTTCGGTGGGACGAAGGCGTCGAGATCGGCTTGTTCGGGATGGATACACATCTCTTCGGAAAGTCGTTTTTCGAGTGTCTCTACGGCGATTTCGGAGATGTCGATCGCATCGACGCAATACCCTTTTTTTGCCAAAAACAACGCATGTCTACCGCTTCCGCACGCAACATCCAGCGCCCTTTTTTCATCATCGGTATTTCGTATGTGTTTTGCCAACATCCGTGCGGGCGGACGCGGTTCAAGCAGTTCGGGCATTTGATCGTATTTGTCGTCCCATTTGATGCGATCGGATAGCATAAGGTCTCCTTAGTCGTTCTTGATCATTTCGTCGTTCTCGGTTGTTTTGGAGAGAAAATAGAATCCGGGAAGCTCGATCTTTTCAAGCGTACGATCCCATGTTTCGGGATCTTCGACGACCCTATAGAGTTCGCCGTAAATTACTTGCGGCGCGATACTGAAACGCTCGAGTTGCGCTTTTTTACCCCCGGTACCGATCGTTTCGGGTTCTATCGTGTCGCAAAGGTGCGCATAATAGCTCTCCGCAAGCACATCGTAACGGTTCAAACCGTTTCTACTACAGTCGAAATACTCCGCTTCGATAGACTCGTTCGTTTCGCATTCGAGGCTAAACTCCCATACGCCTTTGCCCCTTTCGCGACGCAGATAGAGAATGTCGCCGGGAGAGGCTTCGCGAACGATACGTTCCATTGCTTCGAAATCTTTGTTGACAAGGACTATCTCGTCGAGACTCAACGCTTTTTCGTTCTCGCCGTCGTCGAGACTCATGCGTTCGATATCGTCGGGAGAGACGACCGTGTATTTGCACGTTTGTGTAGCGAGTTCGAGCTCCATGCTTTCGGCATAGGCGTCGATTTGTTGCATCACTTCGGCGATATCGTGCAATTCGTTGAGATCGTCGGGGTTGAAATCCATCGCCTCGTTTTCTGCGAGATCGCCCAAATTACTCAACATAATCGTTGTCGTGTCGGCTTCGATACGAATCGTTTTTTCCGCCACGGCATCCTCCTTTCGGCTTCGTCTTTGACGTATTATACACCCTTTGGAGACAAATGTGAAGCGACTTGGGTAGCACCGCTTTAGAGTACGCTAAGGCGCTTTTGTAGGGTTTTGGCGAAGGTGTCGAAATCGGGTAGATCGAGGGTGCTTTCGCGCTGTTTTTGACCCCACATCGGTTCGGGGAAATAGGCGTCGTTTCGAAAACGTGCCATGATATGCCAATGCAGATGCGGCAGATAGTTGCCGAAGGAGGCGATATTGATTTTGTCGGGACGGTAATAGGCGATCATTTCGCGCTCTACGATGTCGAGGATCGTATAGATTTGCATCCTCACCTCGCCGGGTGCGTCGCTCATCTCTTTGTAGGGCGTTTCGGTAAAGAGTTTGAGCCACGGGATGTCGCTCTCGTGGCGCTCCAGATAGAACGTGTCGTTTTGCCAAATTTTCATCGGCGCACCTTTTTAATGCCCGTTTTGCCTAGTTTGAGCAGTTGCGAAGGTGTGCCTTCGGAGCCGATCGGTTCGA
>JALVPA010000161.1 GCA_027026055.1 Campylobacteraceae bacterium
GGCGATTCGATCTTTTTTATCGAATTCGACGGACACCGAAGCGATCCCAAGATAGCCAAAATCCTCGATAAGCACAAAGAGAGCGTCAAGGTACTCGGCTCTTATGTCAAAGAGAGAGACGATATTTAGAATGAAGAACGAAGAATGAGAAACCGAAGAGAGTGAAGAGTGAAGAGTGATGAGAGATGAGTGAAGAGATAGGGTTTGACTTTAATGAGGAATTAGGGATTAGGGATTTCGGAGGAGGGGCTTTAGCCTCGTCTTTAGCAAAGAAGATCAAGGAATAAGATGCGATTTAATCAAGTTTTAGAGAGTATCAAAACCTACGAAGCGGGTAAACCGATAGAACTGGTAGTGCGTGAGTTCGGTGTCGCGCCCGACGAGGTGGTCAAGCTTGCCTCCAACGAAAACCCGTTGGGTACCTCGCCGAAGGTGCAAGAAACGATTCGCGCTCATGCCGATAAAGCGCACCTCTACCCTGACGACAGTATGTTTGAGCTCAAGGCCTCTTTGGCACGGCGTTTCGATGTGGACGAGAGCGAGATCATTATCGGCGCGGGGAGCGATCAGGTCTTGGAGTTTGTTTCGCGTGCGCTTTTGAACGAAGAGAGTGCGGTGCTGATGAGCGCGGTAACCTTCGCGATGTACGAAATCTACGCCAAACAGCAAGGCGCAAAGGTGCTTCGCACCTCAAGTTATGCCCATAAAGCCGAAGAGTTCATCGAGGCGTATAAACGCCATAAACCGCGTATCGTCTATATCTGTACGCCCAACAATCCCACCGGCGATGCGACGGAAACGGTGGAGATCGTACGCATTATCGAAGCGGTTGATCCCGAAGAGACCTTGGTGGTGGTGGACGGCGCCTATATGGAGTATGCCGCCGCCAAAGATGCGCGCTATGCCGTTACGCCTAAAGCACTCTTGCGCTACAAGCATGTGCTCTATCTGGGCACCTTCTCCAAGGCATACGGCTTGGGCGGTATGCGCGTAGGCTATGGTATCGCCGATCGCGAGGTCATTCGCAATCTCTACAAGATGCGCCCGCCCTTTAACATCACGACGCTCTCTTTGGCCGCGGCGATTGCCGCAAATGAAGACGAAGCGTTCGTTCGAAAAAGTATCGTCTTACATCGAGAGCAGTTGCAGCGTTACGAAGCCTTTGCCAAGGCACACGGGTTGGACTATATCGAGAGCTATACCAACTTCATCACCTATCTTTTAGGTGAGGATCGCAAAAGCAGCGAGATTGCCGACGCACTGCTTCGCAAAGGGGTGATCGTACGCGATTTGGCAAGTTACGGGATGAACGCCTTGCGTATCACCGTCGGTACGGCGGCGCAAAACGACAGATTTTTTGCCGAATTCGAAGCGCTTTTGAGTTAGCTTTCGTTAAGGTTTTGCGGATAGTATATGAAAGATTTTGCAAAAGAGAGACGGATGGATATCAAACAAGCATCTATCGAAGAGCTGAACGCATTGGCACAGCGCATACGCGATCGGATATTGGAGACGGTTAGCCGTAACGGCGGTCATTTGAGTTCGACGCTCGGCGCGACCGATTTGATCGTGGCGATGCATCGTGTTTTCGATGTGCAAAAAGATCCGTTTATTTTCGATGTCAGCCATCAAGCCTATGCGCACAAATTGCTTACCGATCGATGGGAAGCCTTCGATACGTTACGACAAGCGGGCGGTATCAGCGGTTATACCAAGCCGAGCGAATCGCCTTACGACTATTATGTAGCGGGTCACAGCTCCACCTCCGTCTCTTTGGCGGTCGGTGCGGCGAAAGCAATCAAGCTTAAAGGCGAAGATCGCATTCCCGTGGTATTGATAGGCGACGGCAGTATGAGTGCGGGGATGGTATACGAAGCGCTCAACGAACTGGGTGATCGCAAATATCCCGTTGTCATTATCCTTAACGACAACGAAATGAGTATCGCCAAACCGATCGGCGCGGTCAGCAAATTGCTTTCGCAAACGATGGCGAGTCCTTTTTATCAGAAGATGAAAGCCAAAGTCGAAAAGATGCTGGAGCATTTTCCGGATAGCGCTACCTATATGGCGAAACGCTTCGAAGAATCTTTCAAATTAATCACGCCGGGCGTGCTTTTCGAAGAGATGGGCATAGAGTATATCGGTCCTGTCGACGGCCACGATCTCGAAGCGTTGATAGAGACACTCGAAGTGGCGAAATCGATAGGAAAACCGGTCATCGTACATGCGCAAACCGTCAAAGGCAAAGGATACGAAATTGCCGAGGGTACCAAAGAACATTGGCACGGTGTCGGTCCTTTCGATCTTGAAACGGGCAAACCGTTCAAAGGCGCTTCCGCAAAGTCGGCGACGCAAATTTTTTCGGAAACCCTGCTTACGCTGGCGGATGAAGACGAAAAGGTAGTAGGGGTTACGGCGGCAATGCCAAGCGGAACGGGACTATCGCCCTTGATCGAAAAATATCCCGACCGCTTTTGGGACGTGGCGATCGCCGAGCAGCATGCGGTGACGTCGATGGGACCGTTAGCGAAGGAAGGATTCAAACCTTTCGTAGCGATCTATTCCACCTTTTTGCAACGCGGATACGATCAGGTCATTCACGACATTGCGTTGATGAATTTGCCCGTGGTCTTTGCTTTGGACAGGGCGGGGATCGTCGGCGAAGACGGCGAAACACACCAAGGAGCGTTCGATGTGAGTTATTTGCGCGCCGTTCCCAATATGACATTGGCGGCACCGTACAACGAAACGTCTATGCGAAAATTGTTACGTTTTGCCAAGGATTTCGAAACGCCGATTGCCATTCGATATCCTCGGGGAGCCTTTTTGGCGGAAGAGGACGACGCTCCGGACTATACGCTCGGCAAAGCCCATCTGCTGTACGAAGGAAAAGACAAAATAGTGCTTGTCGGATACGGCAACGGTGTGGGACGTGCTTTGAAAGTACGAAGGTTGCTGCGCGAAGAAAGCGGCGTCGATGCGGCGGTACTCGATTTGCGTTTTGTCAAACCGATCGATACGCAGATGTTTGACAGACTCGGAAAAAGTTACAAAAGATGGTTTGTACTTAGTGACAGTGCCGCCGACGGAGGCGTGGCAAGTGCTATCGGCGAATATCTTTGTAATGCGGATATCGACGTGTCGTTGCACACCTTCGAGTACCCGGATCGTTTTATTTCGCACGGAAAGACGCGTGACGTGGAAGAACGTTTGGGACTTTTACCGGAACAAATTGCGATATACATTCGAAATTCTTTGTCGAACGAATCTTAAGAGGAGCGATTTCAATGAGCGAATATATTTTTACAAGCGAGTCGGTTACCGAAGGGCATCCCGACAAAATGGCGGATCAAATCAGCGATGCGATTTTGGATTATATCATTGAGCGTGATCCCAATGCGCGCGTAGCGTGCGAAACATTGCTTAGCAACGGGTTTTGCGTTATAGCGGGCGAATTGAAAACGACGACGTATGCCCCGATGCAAGAAATTGCCAGAGAGGTGGTGCGCGATATCGGTTATACCGATGCGGCGTATGGATTCGATTATCGAAGTGCGGGCGTACTCAACGGCGTGGGAGAACAAAGTCCCGACATCAACCAAGGCGTCGATAAAGCCGGCGGCGAGATCGGTGCGGGCGATCAAGGCTTGATGTTCGGTTACGCGTGTCGCGAAACGCCGGAATTGATGCCGCTACCCATTACGTTGGCACATCGTATTACCGCCAAGCTTGCCGATGTACGCAAAAAGGGCGTCATTCCCTTTTTGCGTCCGGACGGCAAAGCACAAGTGTCGATTCGTTATGTCGACGGTAAGCCCGTCGGTGTCGATACGGTCGTCGTCTCTACGCAACATCACGACAACGTATCGCTCGAACAAGTGCAACATGCTGTTAAAACTGAGGTAATCGATACGGTACTTGCCGAATACGATATGGATACGACCGATATCACTTATCATATCAATCCGACGGGTCGTTTCGTGATCGGCGGTCCGCAAGGCGATGCGGGTTTAACCGGACGTAAGATTATCGTCGATACCTACGGTGGTGCATGCCCTCACGGGGGCGGTGCTTTTTCGGGTAAAGATCCTACCAAAGTCGACCGGTCGGCAGCTTATGCGGCACGCTACGTCGCTAAAAATTTGGTAGCGGCGGATGTGTGCGACAAGGCGACATTGCAAATCGCTTACGCGATCGGCGTAAGTGAACCCGTATCGATTTATGTCGATACGCACGGTACCGCCAAAGTCGACGAAGCGAAAATCGAAGCATGTGTACGCGAACTTTTCGATTTGACACCGGCAGGTATTATCGAGATGCTCGATTTGCTCAAACCTATCTATCGTAAGACGGCGGCATACGGTCACTTCGGACGAGAAGATGCGGGATTTAGCTGGGAAAAAACGGATAAAGTCGAAGCGATACGCGCCTATTTGGATATCTGATTAAAGAATAATTTAAATAACTTTTGATATAGTTTGAGCATCTTATCAAGAAGGAGAAACAGATGGCAGTAATGATTACCGATACGTGTATCAACTGTGCGGCTTGTATCGACGAATGTCCGGTAGAAGCGATTGTGGATGAGGACGATAACCCCACAGGAGAAGAGATCTACTACGTTTATGCCGACAAATGTGTCGAATGTGTGGGTCACTTCGATACGCCCGCTTGTGCGGAAGCGTGTCCGACGGAAGGATGTATTCAGTGGGGTGACTGTGTCGAAGGAATGCCTTGCTCCGAAAACAGAGGCGAAAAAGGCACACCCGTTATCGAAGACTGATCTTCTTGTGCGGCTGCTTTTGCAGCCCCGCTTTATCTTCTATTAATCTTTTTTTAGCTAAAATTCCCGCCCGATACTTCAAACTGAAGTAAAGATATCAACCACTTAAAATAATAGGAAAATTCAAAATGGAACAAACACTCTCTATTATCAAACCTGATGCAGTCAAAAAAAATGTTATCGGTCAAATCATGGCACGTTTCGAAGAAGCGGGTCTGCGCATTGCGGCTACAAAAAAAGTGATGCTTTCGGTAGAAGATGCGAAAGCTTTTTATGCCGTACATAAAGAACGTCCGTTTTTCGGCGAATTGGTTGAATTCATGACTTCCGGTCCGGTGGTTGTTAGTGTTCTCGAGGGCGAAAACGCCGTAGCGAAACACCGCGAAATTATGGGTGCTACCGATCCTAAAGAGGCGGCACCCGGTACGATTCGTGCCGATTTTGCCGAAAGTATCGATGCCAATGCGGTACACGGAAGCGACTCTTTGGAAAACGCAAAAAAAGAGATTGCCTTCTTTTTCGCGGAAAGAGAAATTTTTTAATCGAAGCGAACGGACGTGAAGATCGCATTTGAAAAAATTTCGCCGACACCGAAAGCCGTTCGAGGAGAATGTAACGGGGTGACGCTTTCGGGGACGCTGTATAAAAAAGCGCGGCATCAAGCGATTGTCGACGGCGAAATAACCGGTGTGTTGTCTTTGGTATGCGATCGATGCGGTAAAGGCTTTGAGCATGAGGTGGATACGCGGATTAAGTTGACTTTATACGATATCGTATCCAAAGATAAAGAGGATTTGGATATAATCGAATTTTTGGACGGTGTGGTAGATACGGACTATATCGTCGAAAGCGAATGCAACGCCATAGAAGGCTCTTATCACTATTGCGATGCTTGTGAAGCGAGTGAAGAAGCGCTTGAAATGGAGTTTTAACACCAATTTTCGAAAAAGGATAAACCATGGCAGTACCCAAGAGAAGAACCAGTAAGACGAGAGCGGCTAAAAGACGTACACACTACAAAGTGACACTTCCCATGCCCGTTAAAGACAGCGACGGTACGTGGAGAATGCCTCACCATATGAATATGACTACGGGCGAGTACAAAAAATCCAAAGAAGCGTAAGTGCTATGAAGCGTATCGCAATCGATGCGATGGGTGGAGACTTCGGTCCCGAGCCCATTATCGAAGGGGTCGTGCAAGCACTTGAAGAGCGTCGTTTCGTTCCCGTGTTGGTAGGGGATAAAGAGGAGATTTTCTCTTTGCTACCGCAATATTATGCGGATAAGGTCGAAGTGGTGCACGCATCCGATGTCATTTCGATGTCCGATCAAGCCACCAATGCGCTTAAACGCAAAGACTCTTCCATCTTTAAAGCGGTCGATTTGGTTCGTAATAACGAAGCCGATGCCGTCGTTTCCGCAGGTCACAGCGGCGCGACAATGACATTGGCGACACTTCGAATCGGGCGCTTACCACATATTTCAAAACCGGCATTGGCTACATTTATGCCGACGGTCACCGGAAACAAATCGTTGGTACTCGATGTCGGCGCCGTAACCGATTGCACGCCGCAAAATCTGTATGAGTTCGGTACGATGGGCGGTGCCTACGTACAAAGCGTGATGGGGAAGACTTCTCCGAAAATCGGGCTATTGAGCAATGGCGAAGAGGATACGAAGGGCAATGCGCTTACCAAAGAGGCGTTTAAATTGCTTAAAGAACTCGACGGTTTTGTAGGTAATGTCGAGGGTGGCGATATCTTTAGCGGCGAGGTGGATGTGATTGTGACCGACGGTTTTACCGGCAATATTTTGCTGAAGACGGCCGAAGGGGTCCAGTCGGCCATCTTTACCTTGATGAAACAGTATATCCGTAAATCGTTGCCTGCAAAAATCGGTGCATTAATGATGAAAAAGAAAGTATTCACCTCGATGAAAAAAGAGGTGGACCCTGCGGAATACGGAGGCGCACCGCTTTTGGGTATCGACGGATGCGCCATCATTTCACACGGAAGCTCCAATGCAAAAGCGATCAAAAACGCGATTTTTCAAGCGCTTCGGTATTGCGAGTCTAACGTTAACGAACGCATCGAAGAGCTTTTGACACAAAAAGCGTAGTGAAGCGACGGCTTTACGCATCTGCCGCTTTCTCCTTAAAACTTATCATCTTTATGGTAGAATAATCCCATTATATTTACAGACATAAGGATAAGGATGTCTCATGCTACACCACATTATGCGTCGTTTCGCTCCATCGGCGCATATGTCCCCGAAAAAGTTCTTACCAATGCCGACTTGGAAAAAATGGTCGATACGAGCGACGAGTGGATCGTCAAACGCACGGGTATCAAAGAGAGGCATATCGCAGCGGACGACGAAGCAACCAGCGATATGGGAGCCAAAGCAGGGCAAACCGCTATCGAACGTGCGGGATTAAATGCGGAAGATATCGATTTGGTACTTTGTGCGACGGTGACTCCCGATTATTTCAATATGCCCTCCACCGCCTGTATCGTTTCGGATAAATTGGGTATCAAAAATGTACAGGCGTTCGATATTTCGGCAGCTTGTAGCGGATTTGTTTATGCACTCTCCGTTGCCAAAGCTTTTATCGAATCGGGGATGAAACGCAACGTATTGGTGGTAGGGGCGGAAAAATTTTCTTCGATTGTAGATTATACGGACAGAACCACATGTATTTTATTCGGCGACGGTGCGGGTGCGGCGGTTATTTCCGCCACTGAGAATAAAGACGAAGCGTTTGTGGATATTCATGCGAGCGCCGACGGCAGTTATGCCGATTTTTTGGTGACTCCGGCTCCGGGTAGTGTCAATCCCGTCAGTCAAAAGGTGATTGACGAGGGGCTGCAATATGTACAAATGAAAGGGAACGAAACCTTTAAGTTGGCGGTCAAAACATTAACCAAAGATGTCAAAGAGATTTTGGAAAAAAACAATATCTCCGCAGAAACGATTCCTCATTTCGTTCCGCACCAGGCCAACTACCGCATTATCAAAGCGGTGGGCGACGCTTTGAAAATGCGCGAAGATCAGGTGGTGCTGACCGTGCACAAATACGGCAATACCTCCGCCGCATCGATACCGATGGCTATAAACGACATATGGGAGTCCGGTAGATTGAGACAAGGCGATATGATGTTGCTGGATACGTTCGGAGGCGGATTGACCTGGGCATCGGCGTTGCTTCCGTTTGCGGGGAAATCTCTGTAAGCGTTTCGCATGATAATCGGCTGTATCGGCGATATTGTAGGCAAACCCGGTAGAGAAGCTGTAGCGGCGGCGTTACCGTCGTTAAAGGAGCGTTTCGATATCGATTTTGTCGTTGCCAATTACGAAAACGCTTCTCACGGATTCGGGCTTACCGAAAAAAACGCCAAAGAACTTTTTTCCTACGGTATCGACGTGATGACCGGCGGCAATCACAGTTTCGATAAAAAAGAGATTCTGACGCTTTTTGGCACCCATCCTCTTTTGCGGCCGCTCAATTATCCCGAAGCTACGCCGGGTTGCGGTGTTTGGTGCGGAAAGGTTCACGGTACGAATATAGCCGTTGTGAATTTGATGGGGCACTACGGTATGCCGATGGCGGACAACCCTTTTACCAAAATCGTACCGACGATAGAAAAACTCAAATCCGATGGCATAAGGCATATCGTTGTGGATATGCACGCCGAAGCGAGTGCGGAGAAGCAGACGCTATTGCATCTGCTTAAAAAAGATGTGACGGTACTTTTCGGCACCCATACGCATGTGGGGACGGACGATTTGGACATTATCGAGGGATGCGCTTATGTGACCGATATCGGTTTGACGGGGTGTCGGGACGGTGTGATAGGAATGGATAAAAAGATTCCTCTTTCGCGTGCGCTGACGGGAACGGGCGGACATCACGATATCCCCAAACGTTGTAAAACGCTTTTTCAAATGATCGTCGTCGAAACGAATGACGACGGACGCGCCGTCGATGCGAAAAAGATAAAGGTTTACGACAACGGCCACGAACGTATAGAGAGTGTGTTTGAAATATGAACGAACAATCTATTTTTCGCTTTCATTGGGTGATCGGACGACCTGTAGATTATTGGTTGCATAAAGCGGAACCGTCCGTACACCATGATGGGGAAGGAAGTGAAGAGGGGGGTGTGTTATTGGAACCCCAATCTTTACAAAAGTAGCGATCGCCGTCAATATTCCATTCGCTGAGATTGTTATCTCTAAAACAGTAGGCATACATAAACATACTTTTGGCTTTTACATAATAAATTTTGTTGCCTTCAGCCCATCCTCTGACATTCCAATAACTTATGTCGTTATTGAACGAAGAGGCATTTAAAAACATTTCGGACATGTCTTTTACGTTACTGACATTCCAATCGCCGATTGAATGGTTTTGTAATGCTATCGGATTGAATGAACGTGCATAAGCGAACATTCCACTCATATTTTGGTCATTGGAAACATCCCAATAGCCTAAATAGCGTCCCTCGAACTGTCTTGCACCTCTGAACATATCCGCCGTTGTCACTACATTGCCGACATCCCAGTTGAAAAGGAGACTGTTGAACGATAAGGCATTTTTAAATGTCGAAGACATATCCGTAACGGACGAAACATCCCAAGTATTAATATTTTGATTGAATGCGAGGGCATATTCGAACATCGAAGACATATCCGTAACGGACGAAACATCCCAATTGTCCAAAGGCTGGTTAAAGGCGTGAGCATGTAAAAACATTTTTTTCATCGAGGTCACCGAGGATACGTTCCAGTGGTTGAGCGGCCGATTGAATGCAACGGCGTCGGAAAACATTTCGTCCATATTTGTCACATTTCTTGTATCCCATAATCCGTCAAGTGTTCCGTTAAAAGATTTTGCAAGTTTGAACATTCCGTGCATATCGGTGACATTTACGGTATTCCAATTTAACGATTGATTGAATGTTTCCGCCATTAAAAACATTTCGTGCATATCGGTTACATTACTTGTATCCCAGTTTCCGATATTTTGATTAAACTTGGTTGCACCCGCAAACATTTGTGACATATCCGTTACTTTGTGCGTATTCCACTTGCTTATGTCTCGATTGAAGTTGTAAGCGGCTTTGAACATTTGTCCCATCTTTTTTACGTTATGAGTGTCCCAATTCCCGATATGTTGATTAAACTTAGTTGCGCCGGAAAACATGGCGTGCATATTTGTAACGTTTGATGTGTTCCACTTTCCAATAGGTTGATTGAACTGCGTTGCAGCAGCAAACATACCGCTCATTGTGGTAACTCGGGAGATGTTCCAGTCGCCTATCGGTTGATTGAATTTGGTAGCGATATAAAACATGAGACTCATATCACTTACTTGCGAAGTATCCCATTTTCCAATATCTTGATTGAAATTGCTTGCATTGAAGAAAAGGGCATGCATATCCGTAACATGTGAAGTACATATATGGACGAAATCGCCACTGTTTTTATCTATGTCTCTAATCGTATCGTTGTCGACGACCGTATATGTTTTACCGTTAATAGTAAAAGTG
>JALVPA010000162.1 GCA_027026055.1 Campylobacteraceae bacterium
ATCGTCGCATAATAGACCGAAGTGGAGCCCGAACCTTTGAAGATGTCGCCGTTACCCGTAAGGTAGAGTCCGATAGGCACCGCAGCAATCATGACCACGACGGGAAAGAGCATCGGCATAAGCGAAGCGGATGCCGTCGTCGTTTGCGATGCGATACGGTAAGGGTGAGGCAAAGCCTTTTTCATCGGTCCTATTTCCCATTTTTTAAAGATGACGATAAGTACGATAACGAGCGTAAAGATAGCATAGAAATTGTAAGGGACGGAAGCGACGAGTAACGCCACGCCGTCTCCTTCGATTACATGAGCGTCGATAGCGGTCATGATGAGTCCCAAAAGCAATGCACCCCATGCATTGAGCGGAATCAAAGAGCAAACCGGTGCCGAGGTGGAGTCGCAAATATAGGCGAGTTTGGCGCGGCTGATACCGTGTTTGTCGCACAGCGGTTTGGCAACGGTACCGGCGATTAAGGAGGTGACGGAAGATTCGATGAAAATAAGTATGCCGACGATATAAGCTAACATTTGCGCACCGAGCGGTGAGTCGAGACGTTTGGCGCGCGTATGCAAATAAGCGACAAAGCTCTCCACCGCGCCGCTTCGTTCGAGGAGTTTGATAACGGCGCCTACAAAGAGCGAAAAAAGAATCGTTTTGGCGATCCAACCTTCCGAAAACTGAGTGACGATACCGTCGAAAAGTTTCGTAAAGGCGATAAAAGGTCGATAGTCGTGCAAGACGAAGAGACCCGAAAAGATACCGCTGAGCAACGAAACGACGACATCTTTTGTTATAATGGCTAAAGCGATTGTCAGTAACGGGATGGCGATGCTGAGGATACCGTATTCCATGAAGCCTTCCGAAAAACGTTTAAAGGATTATAGCACAATGCGAAATATATTGGTGTTGACGGTATGGATATGGAGTGTGGCATACGCCGCTTCCACGAACGATACGCGGCAACTTGTCGTTGTGACGACCGAAGGGTGGAACGACAATGTCGGTGTGTTGCAACGTTACGAAAAAGCCGCGAAGCGATGGCGTAAAGTGGGAGACGCCGTTACGGTCAAACTCGGTCGCAACGGTTTGGGATGGGGAGTAGGGTTGCACCGTGTTCCCGTAAACGCGCGTTATGTCAAAAAAGAAGGCGACGGTAGGTCACCCGCGGGTATCTTCTCGCTCAAACAGGCCTTCGGATATGCCCCATTCGAGGCGAACTATCCCTACAAAATCTATAAAGAGAGCGATCATTGTGTGGACGACCCGCATTCGAAGTTTTATAACAAAATCGTAGACAGTACCGTCGTCGCACGCGATTATCGTAGTTTCGAGCCTATGAAATTTTCAAAAAACTATTACAAATACGGCATTGTGGTCAATCACAACCATATCGACGAAGCGGGTGCCGTACCGGGAGCGGGGTCGTGCATCTTTTTGCATATCAAAGATATTCCTACCGCAGGATGTACGGTGACGGACGAAAAAGAGATTAAAAAACTCATTCGTTGGCTCGATGCCGCAAAGCATCCGCTTTTGGTACAAGGCCCGGAAAAAGTCGTTAAAAAGTTGATGCGTTCTCTTCCTTAGAGATAGGAAAGATGGTATACTTGAAAAAAAAGGAGTCGAAATGAAACGAACGGGATTGGTATGGGCTGTCGCTTTGACGATAGGGTGCATAGGAGTGAGCGCAAAAGATTTCAAAGTGGTCGACGTACGGAGCGGAAAAATCGATTATGAGATTAGAGGTAGCGGCAATATGATGGGGATGAGAACCGAAACGATTGGAAAGAAGCGTATGATTTTCGATCGATACGGTGTCCGTACCCTTACCGAAGTCAATAAAATCGAAAAACAGACGATGGGCGGACACACGGAGACGACACGGAGTCATACGATTGTATACATGAACGGTGAGGAGATGAAAACGGTCGACTTTAGTACCAAAACGATCACCGTAAAGAAAAATCCCGCTTATACGATGATGAAGTCGATGAAAGAAGCGGATTCCGCCGTACCGCTCGGTCTTGCGATGCTCCAAAAGATGGGAGGCAAAAAGATCGGTACGGACAACGTACTCGGCTATCCTTGTGACGTCTGGGAGATCATGGGAAGCAAACAGTGTGTCTATAAAGGGGTTGCGTTACGTGTGGAGACGGATGTGATGGGTATCAAACAGACCGAAATGGCGACGAAAGCGGCATTCGATATAGATATCGACGAGAGCAGTTTCAAGCTTCCCGATTTTCCTGTAAACGATATGAGCGGCGCTACGGGCGGTTTGAACGGTATGTCGGGTGAAGAGATGGCGGCGATGGTCAAAGCGATGGGAGATGTTGTAGAAAAGTCGGGCGTCGACATCGGAAAGGGACAAATGAGCACGGAAAACGTTCAAAGAGTTCAAGGTGCGGTCATTGCCGCCATGATGCCGCAGATGAAAGAGCAGATGGCAAAAGAAGCGGATGCGATAAGCGTCGCAAAAGCGTGTTTTGCCGAAGCGGACGATGTGAAGGATGCCGTGAAGTGCTCTCGCAAGCTCGATGAGATGTTGGGTGAAGAGAGTGCGCAAGAGCCGGTCGGAGAGTGGAACGAAGCGATTAAAAAAGAGACGCTTGCGGAAATGGAAAAAGCACTGAAAAATTTAAAATGTGCGAAAAACGCGCAAAATCCCGCCGAGATAGAAGCGTGTATGAGCCGTTAAGCCGAAAAGAGATACCGAGAGAGGAGAGAATGAGGGATGGATAGTGCCTTTTCACGGCTCGATTGGCTTGTTTTTTTCTCTTACTTTACGGTACTGGTGTTGACATCCGTCCTCTTTTCGCGTATCAAGGTCTCTACAAGCAGAGATTACTTCGTCGGAGGCAACCGTGTTCCTTTTTGGGCGGCAGCCGTCAGTCTGCTTGCTACTTCGCAATCGGCGGCGACTTTTCTGGGTGGACCGGAGTATAGCTTCGGTAAAGATTTGACATTTGTAGGTTTCTATGCGAGTGCGCTGATAGCGGTGTTTGTCGTCGCCGTGGCGTTGATTCCGAAATTGTACGCGATACGTGCGGTTACGGTGTACGAACTACTCGAAAAACGTTACGGAGGGCGTGCCAAACGCGATGCGGCGGCGATGTTTTTGGTGGGACGGCTTTTTGCCTCGGGTGCGCGGCTCTATATCGGTGCGCTGGCGATTTCGATGATTCTTTTTTCGGACATATCGGCTTTTCACGTAACGCTTTCGATTGTCGTTTTGATCTCTGCGGCACTGGCGTATGCCTATTTCGGCGGCGTAACGTCGGTAATTCTTTCGGATATTATTCAGGCGATAACCTATATCGGTGCGGCAATCGCCGTACTTGTTTATCTCTATCTTTCGCTCGATATTTCGTTTGAGACGATGGTGCAAACGCTTGAAAACGAAGGAAAGCTGAAAATAGCGGACTTTTCGCTAAGCGGCGGATTTAGCGTTTGGACACTGCTTAGCGGCTGGCTACTGCTCAATATCGCAGCCTACGGTCTCGATCAGGACATGACGCAACGCGCATTAAGTTGTAAAGATGCCAAAAGCGCGGCACGTTCGATGATGTTGGGTATTTGGATGACCGTACCTGTCGCGTTGCTTTTTTTGCTTATCGGTTTGTTACTCTATCTTTTTTATACTCATCCTGGGTTTTCCCATGCAAAAGGAGAAATCGTACAAACGTTTCAAGGGGATAAAATCACCGTTTTTATGTACTATATTTTGCACGAGATGCCCGAAGGTTTGCGCGGTTTGGTGACGGTGGGCGCGATAGCCGCGGCACTGAGCAGTTCCAACTCGGTGCTTTCGGCAATGGCCTCCGTGGCGGTGGAAGATATCTATCGTCCGCTTAAAGAACGTCAAGGGATACATGACGAAAAGCACTACTTAAATGCGGGGCGTAAGGCAGTACTCTTTTTTGCGTTAGCCTTGTCGCTTATGGCGATACTTAGCTACTATTGGCAGCATGCGACCGATTTACCGTTGCTCAATTTCGCCCTCGGCGTAATGGCATTCGCCTATACGGGACTGCTCGGTGTCTACGCTGCGGCACTTTTTACCGAACGAGGTGACGCGCAACGTGTCCGTATCGCACTTGTTTCTGGGTTTGTGACAGTACTTTTGATGCAACCTTACGTACTTGGCGGTACATTATTACCAAAAATCGGCTTTGCGTGGCAAATGGTCGTGGGTACGGTAGTGGCGTTCGGACTGATGACGATAAAGGCTCCGACTCGTAAGTAATTTCTCTCGAAATATTTTTTATGGGTATCGTGAAAATGTCCGAAACGAGGATAGAGATTTATTGTACTTTAAGGGAAGAGAGGAGTATATTATATAACATAATAACTATATAAACGAAAACAAATGGGAGAGTGTGGCAGTCGAAAAAGAAAAAAGGGGAGAGTGAAGAAGGAAGGAGTCTATAATGCCTCTTTTGAGATATTGCGGTTCGATTATCCTCTTTTTGACGCTGTTTGCCCAATCGATACTCGCGGACATTTATGTCGATTTAAATAGAGACGGAAGAGCGGAACGCATCGCATGGCGCGTTTTTTACGAGGATAGCTTCGGGCGTTATTATCGTCTCGAAGTGAGAGACGGTTACGGAAATCTCATGTGGCGGGCACCGGCGACGAAAAATGTAGACAGTCCCTATTTTGTGGCCGAAACCGATTTTGGCGTGGCGTTGCCGGAACTTGCTGCGGATATCGACGGAGACGGATATATAGAACTTTTGATCCCCGAAGCGCAAAGCGACGTATCGGTAACGACCTATCATCGCTTGCGTTGGGTACGAGGCGCTTTCAGGCCGCTTGCCGATGCCGCGTTGATATATCAAAGTTGGCGCAGACCGCCGAAGCTTTATTGGCAAAAAGGGTATGCCTCCGCATTCGGCAGTTGGGCTTCGGAGCTGAAGCCTTTGGATGCCTATCGCGCGGAGGCGACTATTCGCAGTGTAAACGGAAAAAAGGACTATCGAATGGGTGAAGCAGTGATTCGTTGGCGATCGTACGGAGCGGATATCATACGTTGGATTACACCTCTTCAAGGCTCCGACGGTACGACTGCATATTATCCGCAAAGCGCTTCGTCGACTTTGCCCGGAGGATGGCATACGGTGCAAAACGACATGCCTTCATCCGTCTATGGCGAGTCGTATGACACCGTCCGCTATATCGCGCGTATCAGCGAAAGAGATCACTACAATTCGCGTGGTGTAAGATTGGAAAATTTTAGCTCTATTTTACGACAAGATAGAGCCAACTACTATCGATACGGAGGCGATACGGAAGACGAAGGAGACGGCGGTTATTTTTCTACGTTGAAAGCGCGAGAAAATATGGAGTATATGCCGGTTTATCCGGTAGGTATCTCGATGCGTCGGTTGAGAGACACAATCGTGTACGGTACACCGCTCTTGGAGATTCGTGTAAAAGAGGATACGATGTATATCCGTGTATTGCGTTAGAAAAAGAAAGAAAAAAGAGAGAATACAACAAGGCGACGAGATTAATCGTCGTCTTCTCCTTTGGCGGCTTTTTCGATCATTTCGTACATACCGTCGCGTACTTCGTTCGCCAATTCGAGCAACTCTTTGGGAAGCGGTTTACCGCCGTTGATCATGAGTTCGAGGCTCATCGTATAGATATAGATATCGCCGTTGTCGTCTTCGACAAAACCGATTCTACACGGCATAAATCCGATAAAGTAAGGAGAGTAGTTGAGAAATTTGTCCGCAATCGTAGGCGAGCAGTAAGAACGGATGTGCGTCAATTTACCGCCGTCTTTGAAAAGTTTGCCGCCTCTGGGCATCGTCTTGTTGTCGACCATAGCCAAACCGTGCTCGCTGGCGACTTCGTCTGCGATTTCAAGTGCGTTTTCGAACGCTTCTTCTTTGGTCATCCCTTCGGGAATTTCCATTTTGACGCGACGTACCATACCTTTGGCGGGATCTCCCGTTTTGAGAACGACGTCGAACATTTTCATATACTCGGGCATCGCGTTTTTGTCAAGTTGCGCTACCTGTCCGAGTCTGGAACCGAGGTCAAATTTGACAAACGCAAACGCCAATCCGAAAAATACGAGTACACCGAGAAGTGTAAAGAAACCTTTAAGCAGTTTCATGTCTATCCTTTGCAATATATTTTACGGCTAAACCGCAACAAGGGTTTTAATTATAAATAAATTTTTTTAAAAAGAAGATATATTTTTTTTCAAATTACCTTGAAGTGTCGTAGGAAAGAAAAATTTACCCGTTTTGCGTTAATTTTCGTTCCATACGGAAAAGGCGGCGTCGCTGGGCATACGCCAGTCGGCTCTGGGACTGAGCGCGATCGTACCCACTTTGGGACCGTCGGGCATACAGCTGCGCTTGAATTGTTGGGTAAAAAAGCGTTTGAAAAAGAGTGCAAGCCATGTGCGGATCGTCGTTTCGTCGTATTTTCCGTCGAAAGCGTGCGCGGCAAGATAGGCGATCTTTTCGGGCGAAGCGCCGTATCGTAAGAAATGATAGAGAAAAAAGTCGTGCAGTTCGTACGGTCCGACGATCGATTCGGTCTCTTGGACGATGGTGTCCTCTCGGTGCGGCAAAAGCTCCGGAGAGACGGGTGTGTCGAGAATGTCGTTCAAAACCTCAAAGAGACGTTTCTCTTTGTTGGCGAAATAGGCGATAAGATAACGCACGAGGGTTTTGGGAATACCCGCGTTGAGCGCGTACATACTCATATGATCGCCGTTGTAGGTACTCCATCCCAGCGCGATTTCGCTCAGATCGCCCGTACCGACGACCAGACCGTTTTCTTTGTTCGCCGTATTCATGAGCAATGCGGTGCGCAGACGCGCTTGGACGTTTTCGTACGTAACGTCGTGTATCTTTGGATCGTGCCCAATCGCCGCAAATTGCGCTTGGGCGGCTTGGGTGATGTCGATTTCTCTAAAATCTACGCCAAGCAGACGACACAACGTTTCGGCGTTGGTGCGGGTACGCGACGTGGTGCCAAATCCGGGCATCGTAATCGCGACAATATCCTCGCTTGCAAAACCCGCGATATCGAAGGCACGTTTGGTCGAAAGCAGCGCCAAGGTCGAATCGAGTCCGCCGCTGATACCGATGACGGCTTTGCGAATGCGGGCGCGCTCCATTCTTGTTAGTAGCGCGTGCGCCTGGATAGAGACGATCTCTTCGCAGCGCTCGGTACGCAGACGTTCGTCGGAAGGCACGAAGGGGTGCGAATCGACATAACGCGTCAATTTGTCGGGGCGGGGAAGCGGATCGAGTAGGACGGTACGAAGTTCTGTTGTCTCCGCATCGGCGAAATTTCCTTCGTTAAGGCGCAATCCGGCGATCTTTTCCAGATCGACTTCGGCGACGGTGAGCGTCGAGGTTCGGACAAAGCGTTCGCCGCGCGCAAGCAATGTGCCGTATTCGGCGATGAGGGCGTCTCCGCCAAAAAGCATATCGGTCGTGCTTTCGCCCGTACCCGAAGAGACATAGGCATACGCCGCCATACAGCGCGCGCTTTGGGTGCGTACCAATTCGGCGCGATAATCCGATTTGCCTACCAATTCGTCGCTGGCGGAGAGGTTGCACAGCAGCGTCGCGCCCGAAGCCGCCAAGGCATTGCTCGGCGGCGTGATCGCCCACAAATCTTCGCAGATCTCCACCCCCATGCGAAAATGTTCCGCTTCGCAAAAGAACAGATCGACACCGAAAGGCACCGTTTCGCCGGCTACTTCGACGGAGGCGTTTCGTACCGTTTTTCCGCTACTGAAGTGGCGTTTTTCGTAGTATTCGTTTTTGTTGGGAATGTAGCTTTTGGGAACGATACCGCGAATGCGTCCGTTTTGTACGACGGCGGCACAGTTGTAGAGTCTGTCGCGATAAGAGAGTGCGATACCGATCAAAGCGACGCTACGTAAGGATTCGGACGCTTTAATCAATCTGCGTAAGGCGCGGTTTTGAGCTTCTATCAAGCTCGGCTGCAAAAAGAGATCGCCGCAGCTATATCCCGTCAAGGTAAGTTCGGGAAAAAGTACGACGGCCGTCTTTTGCGCTTCGGCTTCGCGCCAGAGCTTTTCGATCTCTTCGGCGTTACGCCGAGGGTCTGCAAGGTGCGTGCGGTTGACGGCGGCAGCGATACGGTAAAAGCCGAACATCGATGACTCCTTTGTTAGGGGCGGGTATCGTAAATCTCTATCGTTTCGATTTCGTCGTTTTGTTCGATTTTATCCAGTGTCATAAAGCTTTCGGTATCGTTCTCTTCGATACCGCCGAAGACGGTGTGGTGACCGTCAAGATGCGGACAAGGAACGAAACAGATGAAAAATTGGCTACCGCCGGTGTTGGGACCGGCATGCGCCATCGAAAGCGCGCCGCGGCGGTGCGGATGGCGGCTGGTGTCGGTTTCGCAATCGATACTCCATCCCGGACCTCCCGTACCCGCGAGGGCGGGATTGCCCGTCGGGTGCGAGTGGGGGCATCCGCCTTGCGCCATAAAGCCGGGAATGACACGGTGGAATTTCAGATTGTCGTAAAATCCCTCTTTGGCGAGGTGTACGAAGTTCGCCACGGTATTGGGGGCGTCTTCTTTATAGAGTTTGACCCATATGTCGCCTTTTGAGGTTTGGATACGCGCGTAGTTGTAGGTGTTGCGCTCCTCTTCGGGGATATCGTAGCGTTTGCCTTTGTTGCGTCCGAACATCGTTTTAGTCCTTTGGTAGTTGGTTTTGCGTATAATTATACCACCAAAACGTAAGGGATAGCCCATGCAACTGTGTATCGCTCTCGATTTACCCACTGCGGAAGAGAATTTGGCGCTTGCGCGTTCAATCGCCGAGTACGACGTATGGCTGAAGGTAGGGTTTCGCACCTATATCCGCGACGGCAAAGCTTTTTTGCAAACACTCAAGTCGATCAATCCGAACTTTCGGATCTTTTTGGATCTCAAACTTTACGATATCCCCAATACGATGGCGGATGCCGCCGAAGAGATCGCCGCACTCGGCGTGGATATGTTCAACATTCACGCCAGTGCCGGAGAAGCGGCGATGCGCACGGTAATGGAGAGGCTGGCGCGTTTGAAGGAACGACCGCTTGTCTTGGCGGTGACGGCGCTGACGTCTTTTGACAACGAGAGTTTTCGCAGGATTTACGGCGAAGATATCGAGACCAAGGCGATCGCCTTTGCCAAAATGAGTTACGAAAACGGTCTTGACGGTACGGTCTGCTCGGTGCACGAGAGTGCGGCGATTAAAGCGGCGACGGACGAAACCTTTTTGACGCTGACGCCGGGTATTCGTCCTTTCGGAGAAGATGCGGGCGATCAAAAACGCGTGGCGACGCTGGAAGCGGCAGCGGCGGAAAAAGTCGATTTTCCCGTCGTAGGCAGACCCGTTTACAAAGACCCCGATCCCGCCGCCAAAGTGGCGAAAATCTTAGAGACTATGGCTGCGTTACGGGCTTGACGGGGACGACCTTGATCGCTTTGGGGTCGGCAAGCTTTGTGGCGTGATGCATGCCGCGGATCATAAAAAAGACGCCGACAGCAAAAAGTCCGAGAATAATAAGCGGTGCAAATTTTTGAAACACGGTACGGCTCCTATAAGGTAGTTTTCCTGAATTGCAATTTTTCCTTATATAAGCAAAAATCATCCTTAACGGCGATATAATAGTTAAAAATATCTCCGAATAAGAAGGATAAAAGCAGATGGCGGAAAAAAGCATGAATAATGTCGATCAAATCAGAGAATTGATTTTTGGAAACAAACTCAAAGAGTTCGAGGAGCGTTTCGCCAAGCTTGAAACGTTATTGCAAAAAGGTGAAGACAAACTATCTAAAATGATGCACGAAGCGCATGCGAAGCTTGAAAAAGAGACGCATCGTACACTCGAAGCGTTGGAGCAGAAAATCGATACGCTTGCTGCAACGACCCAAAAAGAACACACCAAGCTTAAAGAGTTGATCAATACGACCGAAGAGACGATCGATACGAAACTTCAGGGACAAAAAGAGGAGTTCGCTACGAAATTGCGTATTCTCAAAGAGAGTATGGAGGATGAAAACGCCAAACTCGAAGCGAAATTGGCGGAGAGCAAAGCGCAGATGAAAAGAGCGTTAAACGAGGGTTTAACGATGCTTTCCGATGAGAAACTTTCTCGTGATGCGTTGGCGGAGATGCTCCTGGAGGTTGTAATGAAGATCCAGGGTACGGATATGAACACACTGCTGACACAGGAGAAAAAAGCTGAGCCGAAATCCTAACGACGATCT
>JALVPA010000163.1 GCA_027026055.1 Campylobacteraceae bacterium
GCAGATAAGAAACGATAGACGATGCAAACGAAAAAGTTGATTATTTTCGATATGGACGGTACCTTGGTCGATTCGTCGGAGACGATCGCAAACGCCATCAACTACGTGCGCCAACACTTGGGCTTGCCGCCGCTTGAGAAATCCTACATACTCGCCCATGTCAACGATCACGACGTCAATCCCGCAAAACTCTTTTATCTTGCCGAAAAGTTTGAACCCGAACACGAAAAACGTTTTATGGAGTACTATAGCCGCAATCACGATAGGGAGCTAAAACTCTATCCCGGTATCGAATCGCTTTTGAAGAGGCTAAAAGAAGCGGGCAAAAAACTCGCCGTCGCCACCAACGCTTATAGACGCTCGACATTGGAATCGCTCGAACATCTCGGTATTGCCGATTATTTCGATGCGGTGGCGTGTTACGACGACTTTTACGAAGGCAAGCCGAGTCCGAAGATGTTGTCGGCGATACTCGAAACGCTAAACGTTTCTCCCGAAGAAGCGGTATTTGTAGGCGACGGCGTTAGAGACGAGATAGCGGCAAAACGCGCAAAGATAGATTATATTATGGTCGATTGGGGATTTAGCGATCACAAGGAGGCTATCGGCGACGTAGAGGCTCTAAAACGGAAGTTGCTTGCGCTTTAGATATCGTCGCGATAGACGTCGGTGATGTCGAAATCGTAATCGGGTTCGATGACATTGACGGCATCGATTGCGGCTTTGTCGACTTGATGTTGCGTCAAATTGTACTCTTTGCCCATATAAAATTTTTGCTCCTTGGCGTATTTCTTTTCTCTTTCGAGTTGTTCTTGAAGATGTTTTTGAAGCGATTGTTTCTCTTTAGAAACGTTTCGCTCTTTGTTCGTCTTTACGCTAAGTTCTTTTTTTTGTGTCGTATTTTGTTCGGCATATCCCAAAAGTGAAAAAAACACCAACAACGTAAGCGCTTTATACATTATAACACCTTATTAATATATTTACTTGAAATTATACTATAACGAACGAACGATGTAAAGTTTATTATCGAAAGAAGAGTTAAACGGAAATTCGACTACAATTAACGAAACATTTTAGGGACGGGTTTCTTTCGATGAAAAGATATGACGATGCGGGTGGCATGGCCGCTATAAAAGAAGGTGCCGTTTTTCTTGCCGATGCGCATTATCCGCATCACGGCGATGCGTTGATACGTTTGCTTCGTGCGATAGAGGAAGGTAGGGTAGATACGCCACAGCTTTTTTTGATGGGAGATGTTTTCGATCTGCTTTTCGGTTATAACGATTATATCCGTATCTTTTCCGAAGAAGCGATAGCGCTCTTGAACACTCTTTCGCAAAAAGTGTCTATCTATTATTTCGAAGGCAATCACGATTTTTGTCTCGAAGAGCTCTTTCCGAATATAAGCGTTTTTTCACGAGAGAAACAGCCCGTAAGGTTTCGTTTCGACAACGGTATCGCCGCACTTTCGCACGGCGACTTGTACGATGCGGGCATCGGCTACGAAATCTACACCAAACTTTTGAGAAACCAAATGACCTTGAGACTCCTGCGTCCTTGGGAAAAATCGATTATCGACGATCGGATGCGCAAACTTCGCGGAAAAAAAATTTGCAATCCGTATGTAGGGTTCGAGCAAAAAGTACAGCGTATTTTGCGGCATTATCGTGACGACAAGTTGGTTATAGAGGGGCATTTTCATCAAGGTAAGCGTATCGGAAACTATGTGTCGTTGCCGTCGTTGGCGTGTCAAAACGCCGTAGGGGTCAAAGAAGGCGGCGATATACGCTTTGTCTCTCTCGACGACATTGTTCCCGCTTCATAGTTCGCATGGTCTATCCGACACTCTTTTTCATCTCGCTCGGTGCTGCGACGATATTGCCAATCTCAAGCGAGGCGCTGTTGTTATACGATTTGCATGCGGGCTACTCCTCTTTGGGTATTTGGAGTGCGGCTACCGCGGGTAATGTGTCCGGAGCGTGGATAAATTACTACCTCGGCGCCAAAGGTGAACATTATCTCGAAAAGAGAGGCTACCTTCGCGCACGAAAACTTAGACGGTATCAAGCGTGGTTCGATAGATACGGCGGTTGGTTACTTTGGCTGAGTTGGATACCCCTCATTGGCGATCCGATTACCGTAGCGGCGGGGGTTTTGGGGTATAACCGAAAATGCTTTTTACTCATCGTAACGGCGGCAAAGGGGTTGCGCTACGCCGTTTTGATACTCTCCTATCATTATATGTTTCGGTAGCGATTTTAAAAGCCAATTCGTTAAGTTTGATTTGATAAAATCCCGAAACTTATCGATTTTTTCTATGATTTGAGGAGTTTTTGTGGATATTAAACGCTTTTTTACCGAGTATGGAGAGCATGTGCCGGGATACGACGTTACCGTTGTCAACGAACGCGAAGCGCGTGCCGCGGCGGGTATTTTGTTTATGCTCGGTATGATTGTGATTTTTGTAGCTATCGGATTTAATCATGTGATTGTCGCACGCGTTTACTTGTCGTTTATGTTTCTCGATTTTACGATACGGATGTTCACGCCGAAGTATTCGCCGTCGCTTTTGCTCGGAAAATTTGTCGTACAAAACCAAAAACCCGAATATGTCGGCGGTTTGCAAAAACGTTTTGCATGGACGCTCGGCTGGTTGATTGCGATTCCGATGATGGATTGGTTCGTTTTGCACTGGGAGATTACTTTTTATAAAGTGTTGGTATGCATTTTGTGTTTGACGTTGATGTTTCTTGAAGCGGCCTTTTCAATATGCGTCGGATGCAAAATTTACGAGTGGATCACTCGCAAAGACGCGCAACACTGTCCCGGCGGCGTATGCGAAATGCGTGTCAAGGAGCCGATTCAGCGCTTCAATGCGACTCAAAAAGCGATTTTCGTCGTGACGGTGACGGCGCTGGTGACGGGGATTTATCTCTTTTTGGCCAAAACCGATTCGCGTACCTTTTTCGGTGAATTTTTACACGAACTGGTATTGACCGATCAACAGCTCAAACACGAAGAAGCGTTGAAGTTCGAACTGGAAGCAGCGGATTTCGATAACGATGAGGATTTTTAAGTTGTTTTTTCTTTTTCGTTAGGCGTCGGAAGTAGTTTTCGACGCCGGATGAATCTTACCGAATTTTGGCGTGTTCTTCCGCTTCGTTGAGGTGTTGTTGTGCGTTTTCCGAAGCTTGCTGCTGATGTTCTTGTGCGTTTTGTACAGCTTGTTGTTGATGTTCTTCCGCTTCGTTTTGATGCTCTTGTTGATGTTGCTCCATCATTTGCATGGTTTGCGCCAAATGCTCTTTAGCCTCGTTTTCGTGGCGTTCATGAACCGGGTCGACATTAGCCATATCCAAATAGTTCTCGACGTGATTGGGATCGAAATGCATCTCTTCGTCGAATGCCGCTTTGATATGTTCGCCGATTTGAATGCCGTTGGAGAGATCGGCATCGGCATCCATCGATTGTATCAAGCGCGCCATTTCGACGACTCTGGGATCGTCGAGGTTTTCTCTCGGTACGCCTACGATATCTTGAGGATATACCAGCGCATCTTCGGGTAGTGCGTTGATCTCTCCGAGGACAAGATTGCCGATGCGAAATCTTACATGCATGTTACGACACGTAAAAGAGCCGTCCGCACCGGTTGTTTTGCCTATTTCTCCGTCGGCTACGCAGTCGTAGGTGGCATTTGCCACCGGGGCATCGACAAGATATCCCGTTTGCGAAGCGCTGCTTGAAGAGGAGCCGCCCCCGCATCCCGTTAAAAATGCCGCTATAGAGAGTACGATACCGCAAATGAGGATTTCTTTTTTCATAACATTTTTCCTTATCGCTATATTTTGTGAGATTTACGCTATGATTGTATGATAAAAATATTAATTCGATATTAATCCTAAGTTGGAAAGCATTCGGATGTATCCTTTTTATATCGCCGTGAGTTATGAAAAACGGCAACAACTCTCGACTTTTTTACGCAAACAAAAGCGCAAGCCGATAAAAGTATGTGAAGCCGACGGCTATTTTTTGTGTTATTTTAAAGATAAGGTCTCTTATCCCTATTCGCTACGATTGGATAAAGAGATACGAAAACGAATTTGTGCCGTCGATGCTTATATTGACGAATATGAAAAGCTCCTCGAGATAGAACGCCGCGCACAAATCGAAACGCAAAAAAGAGAAATTCGTACGATGAGCGCAAAAGAGCGTGAAAGCTACGGTAGGGCGCTGACGCAGATGCGCGCCAAAAAACGTAGCGATTTGCAAGGGCTCTATCTCTATCGCATCGGGCGCGATCGTCCGCTTCAGACGCAAATTTCGACGGGCGACATCGTCCTTGTGAGTCGGGGTGAACCGCTCAAAAGCGATCTGCAAGCCACCGTCGTCGATGTCGGACGCAACTTTATGGATATCGCCTTTACGCAACTACCGCCGCGCTGGGTAACCAAAGAGCGTTTACGTATCGACCTCTATGTCAACGACATCCCTTTTCAACGTATGCGCGACAATCTCGAATCGTTACGTCATCCTTCCGTAGAGGTGAAACGGATAAGAGATCGTTTGTTGTTCGAAAGCACTTCGAAAAAGAAAAATATGTCGAACGAAAAGAAGAGCTTTGCCGTCGATTCGCTCAATGCGTCGCAACGCAAGGCGGCGGCGGAAGCTTTGCACACCGAAGATCTCTTTACGATCCACGGTCCGCCGGGTACCGGCAAGACGACGACGCTTGTCGCCCTTATCGTCGAAGCGGTACGCCTCGGAAAAAAAGTGTTGGCAACCGCCGATTCGAACGTCGCAACGGATAATTTGCTTCGTAAACTTGCGCAAAGAGGGGTGCGCGTCGTGAGGGTGGGACACCCTGCGCGTATCGAAGCGAAGTTGCATGAGTATACGCTGGATACGCTGCTTGCGGCACATCCGGCATACCGAGAAATAGAAAAAATTTCTCAAGAGATAGAGGCTTACAAAACGCAGCAGAGCCTCTACGAAAAGCCGACACCCGGCAAAACGCGCGGGCTTTCCAAAAACCGTATCGTATCGCTGGCGCATAAAGGCAAAGCGATGCGAGGTATCGATGCCCAAACTCTGGCGTCGATGGCGCGATGGATCGGGTACGAACAACGTATAGAAAGGCTTTATACCGAACGTAAAGAGATCGAAAAGCGGTGTGTCAACGAGATCCTTTCCGAAGCGGAGGTCGTCTGCGCCACCAATATCGCGGTCGGTTCGGAGTATTTGCTCCATCGCCGCTTCGATACGGTCGTCATCGACGAAGCTTCTCAACAGATAGAACCCTCCACGTTGTTGCCCGCGATACGCGGCAAGCAAGTGGTGTTGGCGGGAGATCACAAGCAGTTGCCGCCGACGGTCGTTAGCGAAAACGATCTACTCAAACGTTCGCTTTTCGAGCGATTGATGCTGCGCGAGGATATCGACAAACGCATGCTGACGATACAATACCGCATGAACCGCACCGTGATGGATTTTCCCAATCGCTTGATGTACGGCGGTAAACTTGTAGCGCACGAAAGTGTCGCCGAAAGGGCGACGCCGTGTCGATGCGATTATCCGTTGTTGCGTAACGATGCCGATGTCTATTTTTGCGATATAAACGACGGATACGAATACCTCCCGCATCGTTCCACCTCCTATGCCAACGAAACGGAAGCGGAAGCGATGCGCATCGGTGTCGAAAAGGCGCTTTCCTGCGGTTTGTCTGCGGACGATATTGCCGTTATTACGCCTTATAACGCACAGATACGGCTGATTAAAAAAGCTTTTGAAGAGGTCGGTATCGAAGGGGTTGAAGTAGGTAGTGTGGACGGCTTTCAGGGAAGAGAAAAAGAGGTCGTCTTCCTCTCTACGGTGCGTAGCAATAGTCTCGGCGCCATAGGCTTCGTATCGGACAAACGTCGTCTTAACGTCGCCATGACCAGAGCGCGAAGCAAACTTGTTATTTTCGGAGACAGAGACACACTCGAAAAAGACTCGACCTTCGCACGGCTTTTTCGTTGGTTCGCGCGTACCCCTCGCGCACAAATCGTCTCCGTCGATGCGCTTGCGTATTGACAAAGCGACGCCATTCGATTACAATAGTTCGAATACAATAATAAAAAAGCCTCAAAGGAGAATCGTATGAAGCAAAAGATCGAAAAAGTGATAGAAAAGATCGAAAAGAGTGAGAAGATAGACGACGAGAAAAAACCGCTCATTATCGAAAAAATCAAAGAGTGGAAAGAGGAAGAAAACGCCATAGGCGAACTGATCCTCAAACTCGAAAATTGGTGGATGGATGTCGAGCCTTTTTTTGCGGAGATTGGGCTTGTCTAAAAAAGCGGCGGTGCTAACGCGTTTCGTGTATGAAAAACGCTGGAAGCCCGTAAGCAAAGAAGAGGCGGTGCGCCTTATCGGCGAAGAGATGCCCGAAACCGACGCCGAAGCGACGTGGCGCTATATCGAAGGCGAAACAAAAAGAGGCAAAACGGTTACGCTGGGCGAGTGTCAATTTAAGTCGGCGGAGGATTAAAAGAGCGTATAGCTCTCTTTGAAACTTTGCAACACGCTTTTGTCGGCGTTGTAGATAAAGGCGTAGTTGTAGTGGCTTTGTTTGAGAATAGTGCGGATCTCCTCTTCGCTTTCGTACCATAGCGTGCGTTCTATATCGGGAATTTTGGTCTTGGGCGGTGTGAGTATGATACTTTTGACCCAAACGCTGGCATGACGTATATACTCCGAAGCGTCGCGGATATCTTCGATATTGTCGACGAAAACGGCGACTTTGTCGCTTTGACCCATGCGCATGGTGTTGAGATTGCCGTCGATAAAGACGGGAACGAAATGCTTGGTATAGCGTAGTCTGTCCATCGAATAGGGGATCGACTCTTTTTCCATAAACGCCAAAGCGCGCATCAGGTAAGGAAAATGAATCGGTGTCAACTCGCGCTCTTGATAGACAAAGCCGAGCGCTTTGAAAGTGGTGCGAAAAAGCGTATCTGCGATGATGTAGCCTTTGGCTTCCTCTTTGAGTCGTTCGGCATCGGGCGATACTGTACGCAACAGTGTCGCATCTTCTCCGATGAAAAGCGGTACGGCGGAGTGTAAAATCGTTTCGAAAGCCTTGTGCCAATCGGTCGGCAAAATAGCGATATTGCGCTTATCGCTTGCAAGCATTTTAACAAATGCGAGTTCGTGTTTGCCTGCGATAAAAAAGCGCGCCTCTTTTTGCGTCGCGACATAGCGCAAAAGCCGCAAGGCGGCTTCGCGCACGTTATCGACGCGAATCCATGCGATCTCTTCATCGGTTTTGACGATCGTATCGTCGTCGTACACCACGGCATAGGCACCGTTTTCGAGGGCTCTGTCGATACTCTCTTGCGTCTCGCCGAAAAAAAGATCGCCTTGTTCCACCTTGGAAGGATAGACCGTTGCCGATTCGATCGCAACGATTTGAGGGGTGTTGGCAAGGGTACCTTCGGTAAGATTGACAAGCGTTTCTATCTGCATATTAGCCTATCTGCGTACCGGGTTTTTTCGGTTTTTCGGGGCGAATCAAAGCCAACCCTTCCTCGTCTTTGGCAGCCAATAGCATTCCTTCGCTACGCTGTCCCATCAATTTGGCAGGTTTGAGGTTGGCAACGACGCACACTTGCGTACCGACCAATGATTCGGGGCTATACCACTCTTTGATACCCGCGACGATCTGTCTTGGTTTTTCTTCTCCCACATCGACTTGCAACAATAGCAGTTTTTTGCTTTTGGGTAGCGCTTCGGCTTTGACGACGGTGCCGACTTTCAAAGAGGTTTTGAAAAAGTCGTCGATGCCGATAAGCGCGATGCCTTCTTCATGCTTTTCGGGTGTCTTTTTCGTTTCGGCTTTTGCGTTTTGCGCTTGTGAAGCGGATAGATCCGTGTTTTGTTTCAAAAGTGGCGCTTCGATACGCGGGAAGAGAGGAGGGATCTTCTCTATCGTGAAACTCTCTACGATGCCGCCTTCTTTAAAGAGTTTTTTCCAGCTTTTGTGATCGATCTCAAAGCCGAGCGCTTTGGCGATTTTGGGGGCGGTTTGGGGCATGACGGGGTAGAGCATCACCGCCACCTTTGCCAAGATCGTCGCAACGAGTCCGTTGAGCGCCATCGCCGCCTCTTCTTTCCCTTCTTTCATCAATACCCACGGCTGGTAGGTATCGATCGCTTTATTGGCGACGCTTAGCGGTTTCCAAAGTTCTTCGAGGTAGCGGTGCAACTGCATCTCGAAAAGTAACGGTTCGAGATTGGCAAGCGATGCTTCCACCTCCGCCAACTCTTCGGGGTAGTAATCGCGTACTTTGGAGGTCTCGACACGTCCGTCGAAATATTTGCCGCTCATGCCGATAAGACGATTGAGCAGGTTGCCTAGATCGTTTCCGAGATCGGAATTGATACGATCGATCAATGCTTTTTGGCTAAAGTCGCCGTCGCCGCCGAAGGGCACTTCACGCAACATGAAGTAGCGGAAATTGTCCAATCCGTAGGCATCCGCCACCTCTTTGGGATCGATCACGTTGCCTTTGGATTTGCTCATCTTTTCGCCGTCTCTGGTCCACCAACCGTGCGCCGCGATATGTTTGGGCAACTCCAATCCCAAACTCATCAAAAACGCAGGCCAATAGATCGCATGAAAACGTAAGATGTCTTTGCCTATCAGATGCACGCGCGCCGGCCAAAAGGACATCAACGCTTCGTCGGTACCGTATCCGAGAGCTGTGACATAGTTCATCAGCGCATCGAGCCAAACATACATCACATGTTTGGGATCGTCGATAGACTCGGGCAGCTTCACACCCCAATCGAAACTGGTGCGGGTAATGGAGAGATCTTCGAGCCCGCCTTCGACGAAGCGAATCACTTCGTTGCGTTTGCTGCGCGGCAAGATGCATTCGGGGTTTTCGTCGTACCATTTCAAAAGTTTCTCTTGATAGGCGGAGAGCCTGAAAAAATAACTCTCTTCCTCCACGATATGTGTCGGTTTGCCGCATTCGGGACAAAACTCACCGTCGACAAGCTGAATTTCGGTGAAGAAGGCTTCGCACGAGACACAATAGTGTCCTTTATAGACATCTTTGTAGATATCGCCGTTGGCGTACATTTTTTCGAACGCCTTTTGCACCCCTTTCATATGATCGGGATCGGTCGTACGAATAAATTTGTCGTAGCCGATACCGAAGTAGTCCCAAAGATTTTTGAATTTCGCGGAGATTTCGTCGGCGTATTCTTGAGGCGTTTTACCGCGTGCTTTGGCGGACTCTTCGATCTTTTGACCGTGTTCGTCGGTACCTGTCAAAAAGAAGGTCTCCAATCCGCTCATACGCGAATAACGCGCCAACATATCGGCAATGATGGTCGTATAGGCGTGTCCGATATGCGGTACGTCGTTGACATAATAAATCGGTGTCGTAATATAGGCTTTGTGACATGATGACATCGAAGATTCCTTCATCGAAAAGGTGGGATTTGAGTTGCGATAATTTTAGCCAAAATGTGCTGTTAAGCACATAAGAAACGCCAGAGGATCACGAGATCAAGTAGTCTTGCAACGCCTTGGGATCGAGGCATTTGCCGTGAGCTTTGAGCTCTTTGATTGCCAGAGCGGTAGCGCGCGCCGCCGCGACGGTAGTGAAGTAAGCGATATTGTTCGCCAGCACCGACTGGCGGATGATTTTGGCGTCGCTTTTGCTCGCTTTGTTGTCGGAGGTGTTGATCGCCAAAGCGATCTCTTCGTTTTTTATCATATCGTCGATATTGGGACGTCCTTCGCTGATTTTGAGTACTTTGGTCGAAGGCACGCCCGCCGCTTCGAGAGCGGCGTGCGTACCCGACGTCGCAACGATCTCGAAGCCGAGTTCGACGAACATCTTTCCGATTTCACCCGCATAAGGTTTGTCGATCTCAGTGAGCGACAAGAAGAGTTTACCTTCCAAGGGGATGTTGTTTTTGGAGGCGAATTGCGATTTGGCAAAACTCATCCCGAAGTTGTCGCTAATACCCATCACCTCTCCGGTCGATTTCATCTCGGGTCCCAAGATTAAGTCCGAGCCGGGAAGTTTGTTGAACGGAAAGACCGCCTCTTTGACGGCGATATGGTTTTTTAGATTGGGCTCCATGATCTTTTTATCGTAGTTGACCACGCCGAAGGTGTCGTAAAAACGCAACGCTTCGCGCAAATCGCCTTGAAGCATTACGCGCGTTGCA
>JALVPA010000164.1 GCA_027026055.1 Campylobacteraceae bacterium
TCGCCGTCTTCGGATCGATGAATATCATGTGGCTGGCGATCGCCAAATATGCGGGCTACTTCAGCGGTATCCAAGAGCATTACAAAAATATCCTCGAAATCGCCGAATTTGCGTTGGCGACACCGGTACTCTTTTATAGCGGATGGATCTTTTTCAAAGGGGCCTACTACGGACTGAAAAACCGCTTTGTCAATATGGACGTCCTCGTCGCCGTAGGCGCCACCCTTACTTATCTCTATTCGATCTATGCACTCGTTTCGGGTAAAGGGGAGGTCTATTTCGACTCCGTGGCGATGATTATCACCTTCGTACTGGTCGGCAAATATCTCGAAGTGCTCAGCAAAAAACAAGCGGTCGATACGATCGATTCGTTGATGGGTACCGTTCCCACCGAGGTGACCGTCGTCTCCGCAGACGGCTCCAAAGCGCTTGTCGCCGTCGAAAACGTCGCCGTGGGCGATACGATAGAACTCAAACCGGGCGAAAAGGCGGTCATCGACGGCAGAGTAACAAGCGGTGAGGCGAGTTTCGACGAAAGCGCCTTGACGGGAGAAAGCGAGCCTGTACTCAAATGTCCCGGCGACACTATCCTGAGCGGTTCGGTTTGTCTCGATTCGGCAATCCGATACCGTGCCGAAAAAGAAGCGAACGCGTCACTACTACACACTATCGTTTCGCTACTCGAAGAGGCGGTGACGAAAAAACCGCATATTCAAAAACTCGCCGATACCGTCTCGGGCTATTTCTCCGTGACGATTTTGATGATCTCTATCGCCACTTTCATAGGGTGGTGGCTCTTTAAAGGCGATTTCGAAACGGCGCTTATCGTCGCGATCAGCGTCATCGTCATCGCTTGCCCTTGCGCCTTGGGACTTGCCACGCCGATGGCGACTTTGGTGGGTATCGGTATCGCCGCCAAACGTAATATCCTCTTCAAAGAGGCGGAGTATCTCGAAACGATGGCCAAAAGCGATATGCTCGCACTCGATAAAACGGGGACGATTACCCGCGGACGCCCCGACGTGGTCGATGCGGTTTATTACGACAATTTCGACGAAACGCTTTTGCGCGCTTTATTACACAGTTCCGATCACCCTGTCGCCAAAGGGGTATTGCGCTATCTCGAAAAAGAAAAAAGCGACTCCTCGGCACTACCGACACTCGATACTATCAAAACCGTACAAGCCAGAGGGATTCGCGCCCGTTACCGCGACAAGATACTTTTGGGCGGTAATGCCGACATGATGCGCGAAAACGCGATCGTATGCGACGAATCGGGCGAGGAGAGTCTCTTTTTCTTCTCTATCGACGGTCGTGTCGTCGCCCGTTTCGCCTTGCGCGACCGCTTGCGTGAAGAGGCGGCGGAGGCGATTACCGCGCTCAAACGACGCGGTATCCGTGTGGTGATGCTAACGGGCGATCGTTACGAAAGCGCGCAACGTATCGCCGAGGAGGCGGGTATCGACGAGGTGCACGCGCGGCTATTACCTCAAGAAAAAGCCGATTTTGTCGCAGAGGCACAAAAGCAAGGGCATATCGTCGTGATGGCAGGCGACGGTATCAACGACGCCGTGGCGTTGGCGCGCGCCGATATCGCTATCGCGATGGGAAGTGGCACCGATATCGCCATTGAGGTCAGCGATGTAGTGTTGCTCGACGATCGTTTATCGGGACTGCTCTTTGCTTACCGTATCTCTCGGCGTACCTTTCTGGCGGTCAAAGAGAATCTCGCCCTTTCGTTACTCTACAACCTCGTCGCCGTCCCCGTCGCCGTCGCGGGGTATGTCACGCCCTTTATCGCCGCACTCTCGATGAGCCTCAGTTCGTTGATCGTCGTGGGCAATTCGCTTCGTATCAAAAGCGTGGACAGTACCACCAAAACCGGATAAAAAACGTTATTCGTTAATCCTTTTATGGTACCATTGCCCGAACTTTCATTAACGAGGCACGCCATGTCCGATCACATCGTCATCGCCATGATTACCGTTTCGACACTTTTGGGTGCGACGGGTCTTCTTGCGCTTTTATGGGGAGTCAAAACCGGGCAATTCGACGACAAATCCAAATTTATCGACGGTGCGCTCTACGACGGCGAAGAAGAGCTGCGCGACGCCGCGGCGATGGAAGCCAAACGCAAAGCCTATCATAAAAAAAAGAACAAAAAACGATCCGATCCAAATATGCCGCCGGATTGATCGCTTTATCCTACGGCTAAAGCGTCTTCAATTCTCAATTTGCTATACTTCCCTTTGAATTTTTCAACTTTAAGGGACGGGTATGATCATCAATCGATCGATTTTTCGCGAATACGATATCAGAGGTATCTTCGACAAAGAGCTCAACGAAACAAGCGTCAAAGCTATCGGTTATCATCTCGGCATTACAATCGGTAAAAACAAGCTTGTCGCTATCGGTTACGATGCACGAACACACTCTCCCATACTGCGCGACTGGCTCGCTTCCGGACTCTATGCGGCGGGTTGCGTCGTGCTTGATATGGGCATGGTCGCCACACCCGTCAACTACTTTGCCAACTACCGTCCCCTCTCCCACTTTACGCAAGAAGCGGAAAAGATAATCGATAAAAACGGCATGATCGACGCATCGATTATGATTACGGGTTCGCACAATCCGCCCGAATACAACGGCTTCAAAATTACCGTCGGTCGTTCGCCCTTTTTCGGAGAGGCCATTTATGCTTTGGCGGATCGTATCGAAACGGAAGAAACTCCCAAGATACCCGACCATCCGCCCGCTCACACCATCGATGTCAAAAATGCCTATATCGCCTATATGACGAAAGCCTTTGCGCACTTGAAGGGTATGCCGATATCGATCACCGTCGATTGCGGGAACGGCGTTGCGGGTACGGTATTGCCGCAGATTTTCGACGCTTTGGCGTTAAAATGGGAAGGGCTTTATTGCGAACCCGACGGTACCTTTCCCAATCATCATCCGGACCCCTCCGTCGAGGCCAACCTTACCGATTTGAAACGCGTACTCGAAGAGAAAGGCGGAATAGGTTTCGCTTACGACGGAGATGCCGATCGTATCGCCGTGTTGACACGCAAACACAATATCAAAGGGGATCAGCTTGCACTCCTTTATGCCAAAAAGATTGACAATCCTATCGTTATCGGCGAAGTGAAATGTTCGCAAACGATGTACGACGAACTCGAAAAACGCGGTGCGAAAGCAGTAATGTACAAGACGGGACACTCCAATCTCAAAGTCAAAATGAAAGAGTTGGATGCCGATTTGGCCTGCGAAGTAAGCGGACATATTTTCTTTAAACATCGCTATTTCGGATACGACGACGCCATTTACGCAACATTACGCATGCTCGAACTCGTACACGAAGGTATCGATATCGACGCCGAGATCGACGCTTTACCCTCAGTCTTTACGACCGAAGAGATCAAAATAGAAACGACCGAAGAAGAAAAGTTCCCGCTTGTAGACAAGGTCAAAGCGTTGTTGAAAAATCCACCCGACGATTTTCCCTCTATCGTCGCTCTCAACGAAGTGGACGGTGTACGTATCACTTTTGAAAAGGGCTGGGCGCTTGTGCGCGCTTCCAATACCACACCCGTCATCGTTACCCGTTTCGAATCCGTCGATCGCGATACGGCCTATCACTATCAAAAGAAAGTCGGCGCATTGATCACACAAGCACAAGCGATACTGCGCGGAGAAAACCATGCGTAACAAGCTCTACTTCTCCTACCACAACGAAAAGATCAAACAACGCGCTTTTGAGGCTATCCGGGACGAACAAGATCATATAGGGTACTATGCCCTACCCGAAAGCGACACGACACCGTTACATCGTTACGCGAAACAATTCGACGAGACGATAAAAACAGTCGTAGTGATCGGCATCGGCGGTAGTTCGCTCGGAGCGAAAGCGATCTACGAATTTCTCAAGCCGGTCTGCGATCTTCACCGGGAATTACTCTTTTTCGAAAGTACCGATCCCGTCAACCTCACCTCCCAACTTAAACGGATCTCTTTCGACGAAACCCACTTTCTCGTTATCTCCAAATCGGGTACGACCGTCGAAACCTTCGCCATCTACAAATATATCCGATCTCTCCATCCCGATCCGAGCGCATATACCTTTATCACCGATCCGGGTTCGCCTCTCGAAGCCTACGCCAAAACAATCGGTTCGGTCGTAATGCACCTTCCTTCCAATGTCGGCGGTCGATTTTCGGTGCTCTCCAATGTCGGGCTCTTACCGCTTCTGCTTTGCGGTATCGATATCGATGCGCTACTTTCGGGAGCAAAGCATATCAAAGAGAGCTTTTTCGAAAACGGTCATATCCGTCCCGTTTTGCTAACCAAAGCCGCATACTACGCAAAAAACCATATGTACTATCCTATCAATTGTATCTTCGCATATGCCGAGTCGCTCAAATATTTCTGCGAATGGTACGTACAGTTGTGGGGAGAGAGTCTCGGAAAACACCAACGTCACTCCGCCTTTCACGTCGGTCTCACACCGATAGGGCTTATCGGTCCGAAGGATCAACACTCCTTTTTACAACTCATTATGGAAGGGACACGCGACAAAACCGTCACCTTTATCAAACTCGAACGTTTCGACGACACACCCGCGATCCCCAAAGCATCGCTTCCGCATTTGGAGAGTCTCGATATCCTCGACGGTTTACCTTTCGGGCGCTTGATCAACATGCAATGCGATTCCGTTCGCGAAGCGCTTTTGAACGAAAAGGATATCCCCGTTGATCTTATCACCCTACCGCAAGCGGACGCTTTTCATATCGGTTCGCTCATTTTTTACTACGAACTACTCACTTCTCTTGTCGGCGAACTTATCGATGTCAACACTTACGACCAACCCGGCGTCGAGGCGGGTAAAGCGATACTTAAACGCAAGCTGAAAGATATTTCGTTATAATTTGGCGAACATTTCGGCTGTCATTGGTATATTCGACTCCATACGACAGTGCCGTATAAGGAGATTCGTTGATTCGCAAATGTCTTTTCCCTGCCGCCGGTTACGGTACGCGTTTTTTACCCGCTACCAAAGCCACTCCCAAAGAGATGCTTCCTATTCTTACCAAACCGTTGATTCAATACGGGGTCGAAGAGGCACTCGATGCGGGTATCACGACGATGGCGTTCGTTACGGGTCGCGGTAAACGCGCGATCGAAGATCACTTCGATATCTCTTACGAGCTCGAACACCAAATCAAAGGAACGGACAAAGAGCCGTTGCTCAACGAAATTCGCGCTTTGATCACGAGATGTACGTTTTCGTATACCAGACAAACGGAAATGAAAGGGCTCGGACACGCGATACTTACGGGGCAAACACTCATTGGCAACGAACCTTTCGCCGTCATACTCGCCGACGACTTGTGCGATAGTGAAAACGAAGCGGGTATTTTGAAGCAGATGACGGATATCTACGAAACTTACGAATGTTCCGTCGTCGCCATAGAGGAGGTTCCAAGAGATTTGACTTACAAATACGGCATTATCGACGGTCGTTCGATAGACGGAAACGAACGTCTTTTCCGTGTAAACGATATGATCGAAAAACCCTCTCCGGACGAAGCGCCGTCCAATTACGCCATTATCGGTCGCTATATTCTAACACCGGATATTTTCGATATTCTCGAACAAACCCCACCGGGCAAAGGCGGAGAGATTCAGCTTACCGACGCACTCTTGCGACAAGCCAAGGAAGGACGCGTCGTTGCCTATCGTTTCAAAGGAAAACGTTTCGATTGCGGTTCCGTCGAAGGTTTCGTCGAAGCGACCAATCACTTTTTCAAAAAGGAAACATCGTCATGAAGTTCTTAATTACGGGAGGAGCGGGGTTTATCGGCTCCGCCGTTATCCGACATCTTATCCGAAATACCGACCACGAAGTGGTCAATCTCGACAAACTCACCTATGCCGGAAATCTACAATCTTTACGAGAAGTGAAGAACGATCCGCGCTATAGTTTCGAGCATGCCGATATTTGCGACGCCGAAGCGGTGCGCCGCATCTTCGATACGCACTGTCCCGACATCGTCATGCATCTGGCGGCGGAATCGCATGTCGACCGTTCCATCGACGGACCCGGAGAATTTATCCGTACCAACATCTTCGGCACCTATACCCTTCTGGACGAAGCAAGACGTTACTACAACCATCTCGAAGGCGAAAAGCGCGATCGTTTTCGCTTCCATCACATCTCTACGGACGAGGTCTACGGTGACTTGGAGGGTACCGACGATCTTTTTACCGAAGAGACTTGTTACGCTCCCAGCTCTCCTTATTCCGCTTCCAAAGCGAGTTCGGACCATCTGGTACGCGCATGGAACCGCACCTACGGTTTACCCACACTCGTGACAAACTGTTCCAACAATTACGGTCCCTATCACTTCCCCGAAAAGCTGATTCCGCTGATGATTCTCAACGCATTGGAGGGCAAACCCCTTCCGGTTTACGGTAAAGGCGATCAAATCCGAGATTGGCTCTATGTAGAGGATCACGCACGCGCTTTGGTACTCGTCGCTACAAAAGGCAAAGTGGGCGAAACGTACAATATCGGCGGACACAACGAAAAACAAAATATCGAGGTCGTACGTACCATTTGCAAGATTTTGGAAGAGAAACGTCCCATCGCCGACAATCCCACTTTCAACCGCTCAAGCGGTGCAAAACGCTACGAAGATCTCATTACCTTCGTGGCGGACAGACCGGGACACGACGTACGCTACGCTATCGACGCCTCCAAGATAGAGCGCGAACTCGGATGGAAACCGAAAGAGACCTTCGAAAGCGGATTGGAAAAGACCGTACAATGGTATCTTGACAACGAATGGTGGTGGCGCTCTGTCCTCGACGGTAGCTACCAACGCGAACGACTCGGCGCATTAAACTAAAAAGGGAGCGAAAGATGAAAGGTATTATTCTTGCCGGCGGTTCCGGTACACGGCTCTATCCCATTACCAAAGGGGTAAGCAAACAACTTGTTCCCATTTACGACAAGCCGATGATCTACTATCCGCTGTCGGTCTTGATGCTTGCGGGCATTACGGAAATACTTATCATTTCTACCCCGGTCGATCTACCGCGTTTCAAACAGCTACTCGGCAACGGTAGCGATATCGGTATGAAGTTCGATTATGTAGAACAACCTTCCCCCGACGGATTGGCGCAAGCGTTTATCTTGGGGGCTTCTTTTATCGGTGATGACGACGTAGCGTTGGTACTCGGCGACAATATCTTCTACGGGCACGGCTTGACCGACTTGTTGCACAGCGCCGTGACGCGTGCCGAGAAGGAGAAGCGCGCAACCGTCTTCGGCTACTGGGTCAAAGATCCCGAACGTTACGGTGTCGCCGAATTCGACGAAACCGGTGAAGTGGTCTCTATCGAAGAAAAACCCGAACACCCCAAAAGCAATTACGCGGTAGTGGGACTCTACTTCTACCCGAACGACGTCGTCGCCAAAGCCAAAGAGGTCAAACCTTCCGCACGCGGCGAGTTGGAAATCACCTCACTCAATCAAATGTATCTCGACGAGAAACGGCTCAACGTCGAATTGATGGGTAGAGGCTTTGCCTGGCTTGATACGGGAACCCACGAAAGCCTGCTCGAAGCTTCCAACTTCATCCAAACGATCGAAAATCGTCAAGGACTGAAAGTGGCGTGTATCGAAGAGATCGCTTACGAAATGGGATATATCTCGCGTGACGAACTCGTCGCACTGGCACAACCGCTGAAAAAGAACCAATACGGTCAATATCTACTCAGATGTGCCGGACAAAAACGTCTCTGAGACATCCACGCATCTTCGCCGTATCGGTGTGATAAGCGTTTCTTTTATTGGGTTTCGCTCTTGTCCGCCATAATCTTTTTACATTCCAATATAACGGTTACATTCTTGTTTTTGACAATAAACTTTTTATCTATTTGTAAATTTCGACATAACTTATCCACGATATGCAAGCCTATGCCCAAACCTCTTTCGCTTTCCTTGTAAAAGCGTTCAAACACCCTATCGGGATTGCGTACGCCGTGACTGCTATTGGATATGGACACAGTTGTACCCGAAACTCGTATGGTGACTTTCCCGTGTTGGGTATTGTACTTACAGGCATTGCTCAGAAGGTTGTAAACAATACGTTCGAACGCTTGCTTATCGGTAAACAACTCGCATTTTTCCATTCGTACGTCCCATTGTAAATAATCGTATAGCGTACGAAAAAACGATATATATTTTTCTATCACTTCATCCGGCATAAACTTTTCGGGTCGATATTTTTGCTCTTTGATATAAGCATCGAGATTATGATGGAGCATTTCTATCGTTTGTACGGATGTGCGAATACTTCGTATCTCATCATCCTCTTTCCCCATCATTTTGAGATTTAACATAATGGAGGTCAACGGCGTATTGATATCATGAATAATGTCTTTGGCAAACTCTTCAAGCAAACGCAGCGCGTTCCGCAAAGGACGCAGCGTGTACCATGCCGCCAAAAGCGCTACAATCACCGCAAGCAATGCAAACAGAACAAACTGCTTCAGGAAACCATGCCGTATCCGCTTTATATCTTGCATATAAGCGATGACGGGGTACTCTATCTTCAATGCTTTGGAACTCTCTTTTGCATACGGTACCATCACCACTCCCGTAGGAGTCACGATGGCGGCTGTTTGTCCTATCTCCGGATCGAAAATAGGCGCCAACATAAACAGCGTATCGTTATCCCGATAAAGCGTATAAAATTTTTGATCTTTTTTCTTATTGACCGTACTTGCCTCGAAGCGCCGATCGTCGAAGCCGAGACTATAGTTTTTCATCTCCAATAAAATGTTCTCTTCGATATGCGCGATACCGTTTTGTACATTGGTATAAAAAACATACGCCAAAAAAAGCATGAGGAGTGCAAAAAAAAGCAGAAAACTTTTTAGAAACGACTCTTTCTCAGAGTATTTGATAGCCCACCCCCCTTACGGACTCGATAGATAGCCCGGTGTCTTTTTTGAGTTTGGCGATATTGACGCGCAAAGCGCCGTCGCTATATCTCTCCATGCACTCCATGAGTTCGATTTTGGGCGCGGGATTGGGATAGTGACTCAACAATTTTGCAAAGATGCATTTTTGCACCTCGCCCATACTGCAGGCGACATCCTCGCGATAGACGGTGTTTTCTTTCGGATCGTATCGATATCCGCGTACACCGACCGGTGCTTGCTTCGTCCGAATTTTGTGTTCGATTCGCAAAAGAAGTTCTTGCGGATCGAACGGCTTTTTGATGTAATCGTCCCCACCCGCATCGAAACCGTTGCGCATGGAGTCGATATCGGTTTGTGCAGAGATAAAGATAGCCGGTGTGGTATCGTCGGCATCTCGTAAACTTTTTAACAACTCGACACCGTTCATTCGCGGTACATTGATATCCAAAAGATACAGCGTATACGTTTGGCGGTAGGTAAGTTCTATCGCCTCTTCACCATCTTTTGCCCACTCTACCTCATAGCCGTGTTTTTGCAAATATCTTTGTAAAGATTTCGCAAGATTGGGATCGTCTTCGAGTAGAAGTATTTTCATATCTCAATACCCGTATTTCTCATAGATAGTATCATGCATTGTTCTTAACCCGTATTTCGTGCTACACTATCGATTTTACAAAAATCGTACTAACATTTTGCTAACATTTTTAATATATCATTTCATATGTTATAGCTTTGTTATAACAAGTAAACGGGCGGAAAGCGAAAATATACCGTCGAATAGACAAGCGGTGCATGAAACTGTAGAAACAAATCGCCCGAAAAAGGGATTTGGTGCTACAGTGAATGCCGGAAAACCGATTGCACAGAAGGGATTTGCCGAAAGATCGGTAAACTCGGACGTATATGTCAAGGCTTATAGGGAACGAGGAGAAGGAAGATGCTAAAATTTGCTGCGACACTGATCGTTCTTATCGGTGTTGGATTGGGCATCTATCTCGGTATGGGACAAAAAGAAGAGCCTGAGATGAAACAAACGAGAGAAACAACAACAAAATCTACCGAAACGGAAGTAGATACCAACTCTGTTGTTTCGCAAACTCAAACATCTCCGGGAACTGCCTCTTCGCAACAACCGCATACTCAAACAAAGAAAGAGATAGTAACGCCACCAAGCGAAACGGTATCACCGCCTTCCGAATCACAGAAAGAGGCACTGCCACCCTCTTCTGTGGA
>JALVPA010000165.1 GCA_027026055.1 Campylobacteraceae bacterium
GGTACCAGTTTTGGATCGTGGAGTATTTGATCTCGGCGTCTTTCATCGCGACAAGTTCCACGACTGCCGCGTGGAGTTGGTTTTCGTCGCGCATCGGGGCGGAGCAGCCTTCGTTGTAGCTGACATAGCTGCCTTCGTCGGCGACGATGAGGGTGCGTTCGAACTGTCCCGTATTGAGCGCGTTGATTCTAAAATAGGTGCTTAGCTCCATCGGACAACGCACTCCTTTGGGGATATAGACGAACGTCCCGTCGGTGAAGACCGCCGAGTTGAGCGCCGCGAAGTAGTTGTCGTTCATCGGCACGACGCTAAACATATACTTTTTGATCAGTTCCGGGTAGTCCCGGATCGCTTCGGAGATAGAGCAAAAGATGATGCCGTGTTTGTTGAGCTCTTCGGTATAGGTGGTTTTAACCGAAACGGAGTCGACCACCGCATCGACCGCGACGCCCGCCAGCTGCTTTTGCTCATCGAGGGGGATGCCCAGCTTCTCGTACGCTTCGAGGATCTTCGGATCGACCTCGTCGAGACTCTCGGGTCCTTTTTTGGGCGCGGCGAAATAGGAGATCGCTTGGTAGTCGATCGGATCGTAATGCAGATGTGCCCAGCGGGGTTCTTCCATAGTCTGCCATTTGCGTAACGCCTTGAGTCGCAGTTCAAGCATCCATTCGGGCTCGTTCTTTTTGGCGGAGATAAAACGAATCGTATCTTCGTTCAGTCCGGGCGGTACGACATCGGTTTCGATATCGATCTCGAAACCGAGCGTATACTCGCCCGAAACGGCCTTTTCAAGCTCTTTTTGTGCCATATTCGTTCCTAATTCGGAGATATTTTGTATTATTTATAGCATAAAAAGCTTTAACGGTCAAGGGGATAAGGTCAATAGATTCGGAAAATTGAAGAAATTCATGCAAAATAGCGAAACATTAGTGACTACATACAACTCTTTATGATGAAAAAGAGTCATATTTTTGACATTTCCCGCATTTTGAAGTATACTTTTTCATAACAAATCAAAAAAGGAGGAGAGATGAACGGCAAACGTCTGTTATTGTACGGTTTGGTTTTTGCGGTTTTCGCCTTTATGATGTCGGGATGCATTCCGCCGAACGAACACGTAGGCAAGCCGCCGCCGCACAGCTATAAGGATCCGTACTACTACGACGGATACTATTATCACGGGGGTGGGGGATATTACTATCGTTAGCGATAGTGTGACGAAAGGGCGGCTATCATGTCGTACAAACAAAATTGAGATGAGGAGTATAGGGTGAAAAAGAGGGGAAGCAAAGGTTTGGCGTTGGCATCGCTGCTAACGATAGGGACGATAAACGCGCTCCATGCGTCGATGGCCGACCAATTGATTTACAATGTGTTGGGACAGGTGACAAATGCGGCCGGAGCGAGGCTGGGCGACGAGATCTATTACGGTAGTTCGCGCCGCTCCGCTCCGCCGAAACATCGTAGATCGCACCGCAAGAAAAAACCGGCCGCGCCGAAATATGTGATGACCGATGAAATGCGCATCCAGCAGGCATTAAAGTCGTTGGGGTTTTATCGCGGCCCTATAGACGGTGAGATAAATTCCTTCGAAACACGTCACGCCATTAAAGAGTTCAATGTCGCTTACGGGATTGGTACTACCGCAATTTTGACGCCGCAAGTGCGCGATTCATTGATCTATCTCGGTACGCTTTTTGAGTTCGATAGAAACTTGATTGCACGGGGAACGGACAAATACACCAAAGGCAAAAAGATCCAAACTGCGCTAAAAATTCACGGTTTTTACCACTCGAAAATCGACGGTATTGTAGGAAGCGGAACGCGACGTGCCGTTGCCGAATACAAAACGGCAAACGGTATGTACGGTAGCGGTTCGCTCGATTATGAGGAGGAGTACAGACTCATTAGCTCCGCAAAAGAGATCAATGACAAAAATATTGAAGAGACCCTTGCGGCACTCAAAGCGATGGGAAGGCCTGCACCTCGTTCCGCCGTTGCACCGGCGGGGTACGGTAATGTCGCACCTGCGAATGCAATGTCACCGGCACAACAGAGAGGATACTACCGCGGCAGCGTAACGCCGCAAAGCGCTCCGGCATACAACCGACAGTCGGTGGCGCCCGTACAAGGATCGCAACCTGCTGTTGTCTCGCCGGTTAGCGTCTCGGCATCGCAATCGGCACCTGCTCCCGCATCGCAACAAGGCGTTGGTGCAACACCGACGGGGAGAGAATCCGTCTCACAATCTTCCGCCGCGATGACACATCCGCAAACCTCTCCTGCGCAACAAAGCATGGGCGTTTCCGAAAAGATAAAGCCTGCAAAGAGTGCAAATACTTCTCAAGGCGATTCGGTTTCGTTGGAGTCATTGAAGATGTATACGAAATAACGAAGTTGCGGCGCGGTGCGTCGCAAAAACTTTTATACGCTTTTTTCTTCCACAATAAAGCTTTGGCTTTATAGTTATTGTTCGTATTTTTCAAAAGATTGGAATTTGTGGGGAATTTAGGTTGTGAAAATTCGTTGTTGTGGTACCTCGGGGCGGACTCGAACCGCCACGGGCAAAAGCCCACCAGATTTTGAGTCTGGCGTGTCTACCAATTTCACCACCGAGGCAACATATCTTTTGTGAATGTAGGCGGAAGTTTACAGGGTTATAACTTAAAAAAAGTTGAATTTAATTGCGGCTCAACGATTATTCGATATAATTCTTCAAATATATTAAAAAATATCTTCATTTTGTGACGATAAAAGGGTTAGCGTGAAAACTGTATTGGTAATGATAGGCATCGTATTTCTCTATGCCGCATTTTCGACTTATTTTAGAGATACGTTGCTTACGGGCAATATCGGCAAACTGATCGGCGATACCAACGTCGCGCTTTTCGGATATGTTGCTTATATCAATATCGTGTTGCTTTTTTATCCGCTCTATCGGCTTTTTCGTTATAAGCACAAACGAAGAGAGATCGATTTCTATTTGGGATGGATGTTGGTCTTGATCGCCTTGACTTTGATGCAAGCGCTTCTTGTCGAGCCGCAAAAAGCGGGATTTATAGGCAGAGAGACGGTCGATTTTTTAATGCCTTATATCGGCAAGGCGGGCTTGTGGCTCTTTTGGTTGATGACGGTGGTATTGGCGTTTCTCTTTTTGGCCGAAGAGCCTATCGAGTGGGGTAAAGCGATAGAAAAACTTTCTTTCTTTTTTGCACGAAAAAAGAGATCGTCGGATACTATAAAAGTACCGAAAGAACGTTCGAGAAAGACGAGAGAGGTTTTCGCTTCGTTGAGAAAATATATCAAAAACCCTTTTGCCTCTCCCGATTTTGAAAAAGAGATACTTGTCATACAAGAGGAGGCGAAAGATACCCAAACGAAAACGGAGCCGCTCACTCGCGATACGCCGAAACCGAAAAAAAACGTTCGAAAGGCTACCGTCGCTGCGGATGTTGTCGAAAAGAGCGATGAAGTAAACGAAATTTTTTCGGACGAGAGAGGAAGCGTTTCGATAGAGGAGAACGACGATATGACCTTCGAAACGTCGACGGATACGAAAGTCGCGACTGCACGCTCTAAAAAGCAGCCCGATAACACCGTCCAAAATGCTCCACAACCGCACGTACCGATAGTCGAAGAGCTCGAAGAGAACTCAAAGTTGCTAAATCAGCTTGAAAAGGGTCGCACCGAAAAACCCAAAAATTTCAAATTGCCCAAACTTGATTTTTTGCAAAAACCGCCCAAACGCAAAAAACGTGTCAACGAAGCGGAGATCGATCGAAAGTCCGGGAGTTTGCTTGAGAAACTCAAACTCTTCAATATCCACGGCGATATCGTCCGCACCTATAGCGGTCCGTTGGTGACGACTTTCGAGTTCAAGCCCGCACCCAATGTCAAAGTCTCCAAAATTTTGGGGCTCCAAGACGATTTGGCAATGGCACTGAGTGCGGAGACGATACGCATCCAAGCACCCATCCCGGGACGCGATGTGGTCGGCATCGAGATTCCCAACGAAGAGCGTGACATCATTTATTTGCGCGAAATCTTGGAGAGCGAACTGTTTCAAAACTCCGCTTCGCCGTTGACGATCGCATTGGGCAAAGATATCGTCGGCAAACCTTTCGTTACCGATATCAAAAAGTTGCCGCATTTGTTGATAGCGGGAACGACCGGATCGGGTAAATCGGTAGGAATCAACGCGATGATCTTGTCGCTACTGTATAAAAACGATCCCGATAAGCTCAAGTTGATGATGATAGACCCTAAAATGTTGGAGTTTTCGATCTACGATGATATCCCACACCTGATTACCCCCGTTATTACCGAGCCCAAAAAGGCGATTGCGGCGTTGGCCAATATGGTGGCTGAGATGGAACGTCGTTATAAGCTGATGGCTGAAAAACGCACAAAAAATATCGACAACTACAATGCCAAAGTGCAAAAAGAGGGATCTGCGGAGCCGATGCCCTATATCGTCGTGATCATCGACGAGTTGGCGGATTTGATGATGAACGGCGGCAAAGAGGTGGAGACTTCCATCGCGAGATTGGCGCAAAAGTCGCGTGCGTGCGGGATACACCTGATCGTTGCGACACAGCGTCCCAGCGTCGATGTCGTCACCGGAATCATCAAAGCCAACCTCCCCTCGCGCCTGAGTTATCGCGTCGGTCAAAAGATAGACTCCAAAGTGATCCTCGATTCGTTGGGTGCGGAGAGTTTGCTCGGACGCGGCGACGGACTTTTTACACCTCCGGGTACGACGGGGCTCGTGCGTATCCACGCACCGTGGGCGACCGAAGAGGAGATCGAACATATCGTCGAATATCTCAAAGCTCAGCGCGCTCCCGAATATGACGAAAGCTACCTGATCGAAGGCGGCGGCGTTTCGGGCAAAGGAGGAGAGAGCGAAACGGGTATCGACCTCGATCCGCTCTACGAAGAGGCCAAAGAGATAATCCTAACGGACAAAAAAACCTCCATCTCCTATTTGCAACGCAAACTGCAGATAGGGTATAACCGCGCCGCCAATCTCATCGAACAACTTGAAAAAACAGGCGTGCTTTCCGCCCCCAATGCCAAAGGGAACAGAGAGATACTCCTTTGACGATGTAACAATCCGATACATTCAAATTATCGGATTTATCTCTTCGGCTTATGAAAACGCTTTCAAATCCGTTTTTTGCTACTATCTTTATACAAAATTACACACAGGAGTCCCGATATGGCATTGATCGAAGAATACAAAGCGCATACGGCAGAGCGTGAGAAGTTGGGCGTACCCCCGCTTCCGCTCAGCGCGAAGCAGACGGCCGAGTTGGTCGAATTGCTCAAAGAGAGCCCCGTCAAAGAGGCGGATTATCTGCTCGATCTGCTGAAAAATCGCGTCCCCGCGGGCGTGGACGATGCGGCTTACGTCAAAGCGGCGTTTTTGAACGATATCGTACAAGGCAAAGCGACATCCGAGGTGATCACGCCCCTGGACGCGGTCAAAATCCTCGGAAATATGCACGGTGGATACAATGTTGCGCCGCTCATCGAAGCGCTCAAGAGCGATGACGAAGCGATCGCGAAACAAGCCGCCGAAGAGCTCAAACACACCATCTTGGTCTACGGTGATTTCGAGACCGTCAAAAAACTGATGGACGAGGGCAACCCCTACGCCAAAGAGGTGATCGAATCTTGGGCGAATGCGGAGTGGTTCACCTCGCGCGCGCCGCTTGCCGAAGAGATAACGGTAACGGTCTATAAGGTGCCCGGAGAGACCAATACGGACGACCTCTCACCCGCTTCCGAAGCCTTTACGCGCGCCGACATTCCCTTGCACGCGCAGTCGATGCTTCAGTCTCGTATGGAAAAACCCCTCGAAACGATCGCGGAACTCAAGAAAAAAGGCTATCCCGTCGCCTATGTCGGAGATGTCGTCGGTACGGGTAGTTCGCGAAAATCGGGTATTAACTCCGTACAGTGGCACTTCGGAGAGGATATCCCCGGTATTCCCAACAAACGTACGGGCGGTGTCGTCATCGGCGGTATCATCGCGCCGATTTTCTTCAATACCGCGGAAGATAGCGGTGCGTTGCCCATCGAAGCACCGGTGGACAAACTCGAAACGGGCGACGTGATCACTATCAAACCATATGAGGGCAAAATTTACAAAGACGGCGAAGTGGTCAGCGAATTTACCCTCAAACCCAATACGTTGCCCGACGAAGTACGCGCGGGCGGACGTATTCCGCTTATTATCGGTAAAGGGTTGACCGCCAAGGCGCGTGAAGCGCTCGGTATGGATACCGACGATATCTTTATGCGCCCCGAACAGCCTGCAGACGACGGCAGCGGTTATACGTTGGCGCAAAAGATGGTCGGTCGCGCTTGCGGTATGGAAGGGGTCAAACCCGGTACCTACTGCGAGCCTATCACGACGACGGTCGGTTCTCAAGATACCACGGGACCGATGACGCGCGACGAGATCAAAGAGCTGGCCGCACTCAGCTTCGGCGCCGATTTGGTATTGCAGTCGTTTTGTCACACCGCGGCCTATCCTAAACCCGCCGATATCGAGTTGCAACATACGCTTCCGGAGTTTTGGACCAGCCGTAAAGGGGTGATTTTGCGCCCCGGAGACGGAGTTATCCACAGCTGGCTCAACCGTATGTGTTTGCCCGATACCGTCGGTACGGGCGGCGATAGCCATACGCGTTTTCCCATCGGTATCAGCTTTCCCGCAGGGTCGGGGCTTGTAGCGTTTGCGGCGGTTACGGGTATGATGCCGCTGACGATGCCCGAATCTGTCTTGGTACGTTTCAAAGGCGAGATGCAACCGGGTATCACGCTGCGCGACTTGGTCAATGCCATTCCTTATGCAGCGATCAAAGAGGGATTGCTCACCGTCGAGAAGAAAGGAAAGAAAAACATCTTCGCAGGACGCATCCTCGAAATCGAAGGACTCGAAAATCTCAAGGTCGAGCAAGCCTTCGAGCTTTCCGACGCTTCTGCCGAGAGAAGTGCGGCGGCGTGTACCGTTAAACTCAACAAAGAGCCTATCATCGAATACATCAAGTCCAATATCGTATTGCTTGAAGAGATGATCAAAGACGGTTATCAAGACGCCGAAACGTTGCAACGACGTATCGACAAGATGAAGGCGTGGTTGGAAAACCCCGAACTTCTCGAAGCGGACAAAGACGCCAAATATGCGGCGGTCATCGAAATCGATCTGAACGAGATCACAGAACCTATCTTGGCGTGCCCGAACGATCCCGACGACGTAGCGACGCTCAGCGAGATTTTGGCGGATGAGAAACGTCCCAAAAACATCGACGAAGTCTTTGTCGGAAGCTGTATGACCAATATCGGTCTCTTCCGCGCTTTGGGCGAAGTGCTCAAAGGCGAAGGCGCGGTCAAGACGCGTCTTTGGGTCGTACCTCCGACAAAGATGGACGAGATCCAGTTACGCGAAGAGGGCTACTACGCCATCTTCGGTGCTTCCGGCGCGCGTACGGAGATCCCCGGATGTTCGCTTTGTATGGGTAACCAAGCGCGCGTCGCGGACAACGCCGTGGTCTTCTCGACCTCTACGCGTAACTTCGACAACCGTATGGGTAAAGGCGCACAGGTTTATCTCGGCTCTGCGGAGCTTGCGGCGGTCGCGGCGCTTTTGGGAAGATTGCCGAGCAAAGAGGAGTACCTCGACATCGTCAGCAAAAAGATTACCGACGACAAAAAAGAGTCGGTCTACAAATATCTCAACTTCGATCAGATCGATCCGAAGATTCTTAAGGAGATGATGGAGTATTATTGATTTGCTCCTTCGTCATATTCGTTCCCGCATTAGCGGGGATTGCACTTCATTCGTCTTTATTTCCGCTTTTTTCTACAACATACTCCCGACACGATAATGTTTGAGATTGTCTCTTCATATGAATCAATCGAAGGAATATCGATTGTCCCTATCGTCATAACCGCCGATAAAAGGATATTGTAGTCAAAAAATGTGTTTCGTTACTTTGGGCGAAATAACTGTCGGTGATGTTTCGTCCCCAGACAATAGCGGCATAGTCGTTCGCGACCATGGCTTTGTTGTGCTTGCGTTTGCCGAGGGTATCGAGATTGAGGATCAAAGCAAAATTGCAAAAAAGAGAGCGGAAACGATTGGGGTTGAAGATACGCAACGAGATATTGAATGCGCTGCCAAGGTTGCCAATGTTTTATTTTTGTCCGCCGCATTCATATCGTCTATAAAAAGCCGAACCTGTAGCCGCGATTAGCCGCTTTGAGCCGATGCGCCGAAAGTATCTTGCCTGTGTACGTCTTCATAGATATAATATTGCATCTCGAGGCTTTTTTCGGTGTGCTCGATGAGATAGAGTCTGGTTGCAAGGGCGTCGACGGAGGTTGGAAGCGGATAAAGCGCACTTTTGTTTTCGATCGGATTGTCTGTTTTCAAGAACGTACGTTCAAGTGCAAACTTGCCGTGTGCTTTTATCGAAACGGTAGAGGAAAGGGGTGCGGTGAATTTCGATACGTGGCGATGCATCCCTGCATCGTCATCGTGACAAATACGGCAAAAAAAGATACGAGACGGATACTTTCTCGGTATGGCTTTTTAGCGATATTATAGTCAATTGATACTATGATTATGCCATAATGACCAAAAAAGCGAGACGACCGAAACGATGCAAAAAGAGACGATACGTATTTTACATTTTAGCGATATACACGTAGGGACGCTGCTACGGCATATCCATTGGAAAAAGTGGTTTAGCAAACGCGCTGTCGGGGCGATCAATCTACTGCGCGGGCGCAGTAAGTATTTCGACGAGGTCGAAGAGAAGATGGCCGCACTTGTCGCTTTCGAAAAAGAAAACGATATCGATGTCGTGATCAATACGGGCGATTATACCGCGCTGGGATTGGAGAGCGAACTGGAGTTGGCAAAAGCGTTGGTTGCGCCGATGATGATACCCCCGCAACGCTACGTCACCGTACCCGGCAATCACGATATCTACGTTCACGAAGCCAATAGCCATTATCGCTTTTCGGAGCAGTTTTGCTCCGTCTTGCAAAACGATCTACCCGAGTACTGTGCGGGAGGGCACTTTCCGCTGGTGCGTTTGGTAGGTGAACATTTGGCCGTCATCGCGCTCAATAGCGCCAAGCCCAATCCGTGGCCGTGGCGTTCCGACGGACACATTCCCACCGTACAGCTGCGCTCCTTCGAAAAGATGCTTGAAGATCCCAGACTCGAAGGGCGTTTTTTGTGTGTCATCACCCACTATGCGCCGCGTTTGGCAAGCGGCGAACCGGACAAACGTCTCCACGGACTGCACAATGCCGACGATTTTTTGCGTATCTGTAGTCGCATCGACAAAGGGATGATACTTTTCGGGCATGTCCATCGTACCTATCGTGTCGATATCCCCGAAGTCTCTATTCCGCTATTTTGTGCGGGAAGCGCCACGATGGAAGGTAGAGAGGGCGCATGGATATACGAAGTGGACAAAGAGGGCAATCTGAAGGAAAGACGTATCGTATGGAAAGGTGCGCACTACCAAACGGTGTCGAGTTGAAACACTTTGTACGTCAGGCTGCCGTCGTCAAAACAGTATCGTCTACGTTGATCGCGACGGTAGGATCGATACTACCGTCAATATACGCATCCTCTTGCGGTGTACTCTCTTCCGAGAGCGTCTCGCCAGAGGTCTCGTTTGCCGTTTCGCTTGGGGGCAAGAGGGCTTCAAGGTTCGAATCTTCGTTGGAGGATGATTCGCCGACGATTTCGTCGATAGCGACCGTATCGGCGGTTTCTTCGCTTATCTCTTCGTTGGAAATCTCATAGTCCAAAGGTTTCGTCGCTGTCTCTTCCGAGAACTTCGGAGTCGAAAGAGTCTCCGTTTCTTCCGTACTCTTTTGTGATCCGTTTTCATCCGTCGCTTTCGTACTCTCTTTATCTATGTCACTTTGTTTCGACGTACCGTTTTCTTTCGCTTCGTCGTTTTCGAAACGTGTCGTCGATGTTTCCGGAGTTGTAGATGTCAAAGGCGTCTCTCTCTCTTCCGATCCGTCGTGATCTTGTGTTGTATCGTTTTTTTGCGTCTCGTCGTATTTTTCGAGCATTTCCGCCACGTGTATCATCGCACTCTCTTTATCGACAAGTTCATAGCCGGCATCTTCTATCACTTCGGCAAGCTCCTCTTCCGATAAA
>JALVPA010000166.1:0-9508 GCA_027026055.1 Campylobacteraceae bacterium
ATCCGCCATCATCGTTTATAAGGCTTTATTGTTTATTGATCGCTTGACTCAAATCCCACATCGGCATAAAGATTCCCAACGCCATCAACAATACCAAGCCGGCGATAAAAAAGAGCATGATAGGTTCTATGTATGCGGCCAAATTATCTATCAAGTCCTGAAACTGCATTTCGTAATATTGCGTCACTTTTCCAAGCATCGCATCGAGTTGACCACCCGCTTCACCGGCTCTGATCATCTGAAGCAGCATATTTTCGTATAGCCCCGTCAATTCGAAGGCTTCCGCCAAGTTCATACCTCTTCCGATATTGGCGTTGACCGAAGCAAGCTGCTCTTTGATGGCCGAATTGTCAACCATCCCGATAGCGGTCTCCAACGCCTCCGAGACAGGGATCCCGGAGCGAACCAGTTCGCCGAATACAAGATTGTATTTATGCATTGTCGATAAAAAGACCGCTTTATTGATAAGATAAAACTTCGGATGTATCAACAGCTTATCCATTTTATATTTGAACTCTTCATTGTTATTGTAAAAAAACTTTATCAAAAAAATAATCATAAATATAGCGGCCAATACATAAATGCCGTAATTCGAAAGTAACCATTCCAATTTCAACAAAATAATCGTCGGAAGAGGAAGCTCCGTTTTAAATTGTTCGAAAATCGCTTTGAATTTCGGAACAACCACAATAATCAAAATCGTAAACGCAATCGCCATCGCAATCAACGTAATAATAGGCGTACGAATCGCCTTTTTAAATTTGGCGGTATTGTCGCGAATATTCTCCAAAATATCGGCCAATTTGTGATATGCCTCGGAAATATTACCCGTGCGTTCACCGAGTTTTGTCATCGCCAATGCCACATGGCCGAACTCTTCCGTATAAGGTTCCATCGCATCGGAAAGCGTATTACCGGCATTGATATCATTATTGATATTCGTATATATCTCTCTGAGTCTTTCGTTATGCGTGTTCTCCGCCACGTCTTCCAACGTATCGTTGATGGCGATACCCGCATCGGTCATTACGGCGATTTGTCGAATTGTTGAAATTTTGTCATTGATAGGAATCTTCGACGCGAGCGATTTTCGAAAGCTTGAAAACATCCGACTCAACGTCTCGCCTAAAGGCATCGACGTCTCTTCCGCTCTTACGACCATCACATGCGCCGGAAGCTTCTGCTTGATTTGATTGATAGCGCTCATTTTGTTTTCGGCGGCAACAGTCTCTTCTCTCTTTTGTCCGCGTTCGAGTATCGTCAACTTATAGTATTTCATTACAACCTCGCTACTCTGTATATCTCTTCGATCGTCGTTTTTCCGGCCAGCGCCTTGTGTACACCGTCTTCAAACATACTGATAAAACCTTCCTCGTAGGCTTGTTTGGTCAATTCCTCTTTAGAAGCGTTTCGTGCAATCATTCGCGACATCGTTTCGCTTACCACCAACACTTCCGAGATCATCTCGCGCCCTTTATAGCCGCTACCGCCGCACTCTTTACACCCTTCTCCCTTATAAAAAACGGGATGTTCGGGAAGATACTGTTTGATCTCTTTTAAAAGACGTTCGGGCAGCACCGTCTCTCTTTTGCAATGCGTACATATTTTACGTACCAATCGTTGGGCTTGGATCGCCACAAGAGCACCGCTTACCAAATACTCTTCGATTCCCATATCCAAAATACGCGTCACTGCTGAAATCGCATCGTTGGTATGCAAGGTCGAGAGCACCAAGTGCCCCGTCAATGCCGCTTGAATGGCGATACGAAGCGTTTCTTGATCGCGAATCTCCCCAATCATGATCTTATCGGGATCTTGCCTTAATATCGCTTTCAAAGCCGTAGCAAACGTCAATCCTACTTGAGGATGCACTTGCACTTGCTGTAAACCCGCCATTTGATACTCTACCGGATCTTCGACGGTAATGATTTTGTCTTTGATATCTTTGATGGCGTTGAGCGCGCCGTAGAGTGTCGTCGTTTTACCCGAACCCGTCGGTCCCGTAACCAGCACAATGCCGTAAGGCGCTTTGATGGCATTGGAAAAACGCTCGTAACAAAACTGACTCATACCCGCATCTTCGAGACGTATCATCGCTTTGGATTTGTCCAAGATACGCAAAACGATCGACTCGCCGTAAATTGTAGGCAACGTCGAAACCCTAAAATCAAACTCTCTATCGGATATTTTACTCGAAAAACGCCCGTCTTGCGGTTTGCGCTTCTCCGCGATATCCAAATTGGCCAACAGTTTCATCCGCGATGCCAACGGGTTAAAAATATCTTTATCGAAAGTAAAACTTTGTCTCAACATTCCGTCGACACGCTCTCTTACGATACAACTCTTCTCCATCGCTTCGATATGAATATCGCTAGCGCCGATATAAATGGCGGATTTCAAAATAATATCAATAAGCTTGAGTACCGCCGAAGATTCGCCATCTTCGACTTCTATCGCATTTTCTTGGCTCAAGTCTCTTCGGATATCTTGTATCAGTCCCTTGACACTTTCGTTGATCTCCAACCGCTGGAGATGATGCATGATTTGACTCGGCTTTGCAATGGCAATCTTGATAGGCTTTTTGGGAAACAATCTTTGTATCGCATCTTGCGCTCCCATATCGAGAGGATCGTCAAACGCCACCAAGACATACAACTCGTCTTCTTCTATAGGAATGACATGATATTTGATCAGTTGTTTATAGGGCACGGTAGAAAAAAGCCGCATATCGATTTCCACTTCGTCGAGATCGATATATTCCACATGCAAAGCTTCGGCTACCTGTTTCAATATCGAAACAATGTCGATACCTTCGATTTTTTCTAACCTCGATAAAGTCAATGCCCCTTCACGAATTTTTCTTACCAAAAAATTATTGACTACCTCCGCATCAACTAAGTTCTCTCCTATTAGGTTGGCAAAGGATATTTTTTTCGGCGGACGACTCTTAACGAGTTTGGAAATAGCCTCTTTTGTAATCAGCCCTTCATCCAACATCATTTCGATCAATTTAACCATATAGCACCTTCATATACCTGAATCGTTAAATTTAGTATAACATCTCTTCAGTCAAATTTTACATATCGTCGATTAAAAGAGGTGTTTTTGCATCTTTTCCAGAAGCACTTTCGCACGAATCGAACCGCTTTTATCTATATATGCTTTCAAAACTTTAATCGCTTCGGCGTGACGCCCCAATTTATATTTCGACTTGACAAAAACCAACCACGCTTCTTCTATGTTTTCATTAATAAGATTCGTTTGATATGCCCAATAAGCCGCTTTTTCATACTGTTGACGCTTATAATAACTTTTTGCCAAAAAGAGCGAATCGTCGGTATCGTGACTCAGTTTAAATCTTTTTTCCAAATCGTGCAACGTTTGGGGATCGTTCGTATCTTTTAATTCAATAACGATATTTTTAGCGGAGCCATCCACCGACGAAGGCGCCAATACCATTGTGTCGTTTTTATTTATTTTCGATATAGCGATCGGTTTCGTCGATTCGTCTTTACGAACTTCAACAATTTGCGATACACGTCCCGATCTTTCTAACGAAATTTTATTAGTCCCGAAAGTTTCGTTACGTTCGATTGCTGTGTCGACAATGACAACAGTATCGCCTTTACGTTGAAAAACACGTGTCAAATAACCGGTCTTGATCTCTAAAACATACAGCACAATAAAAGCGAAAAAAAGAGCCGCAGCAATCAAAAACGGACGTCTTCTTTTTTTGCGATATCGTAACCAAGCCTCTTCCAACTCGCGAATATCATACATGAATGTATCCTAACTTTATCGCAGCCATCTCGATGATTTTACGAGACATATTCGTATAATTGATTTTATTGGGTTCGTGCAGATCGTAATATTCGCTGACTTCAAATATAGCATACATCATTTTGTTGCACTCCCTAAAGTTTCCCCGCGTAAATTTGTGAATCATTTGTATGTGTTTAGGTTTGAGGCTGTTGGCTATTTCAAATAGATTACGTTTTAAAAGTTTTTTATGGATATACGTAGCCAGATCTTCAACCGACGCGTTTTTAAGTTCGACAACTTCCCATATGCGAGACTGAAAATGCGCTTTTGCGATCAAATCTTCATCTTCGGTCTTATGTAAAGAAACGATAAATTTTATCGCTCGACTATCGGAGAGAAGGCGTATCTTTTCCATCAGTTCGGGACCGTACATCTGTGCTTCGTCCAACAATATGACAATTTCTCTTTTGCCGCGTAACTTTTTACAATAATTAACCAATGCCGAAAAATTTACTTCGGTATTCGGCGGAAGCTCTTTCCCCGTCAACACTAGAAAAATTTTATGATAAAACTCTTTTTGGCTGATGGCCGGTGTATCGAAGTAGTGTATCTCTTTTTTGTCTTTTAATTTTTCGTAAAGCCTACCGAGAAGCATACTTTTTCCGGTTCCCGGGGAACCGAAAAGCAAGATCATCTTTAAAGGTTTTTCAATACTTTGTTCGAGTTTTTTAAACGCTTTATAGGAACTTTCAAGTTCTATATAATCCATAGTGTCGACAGAATCGACAAATACTTCTTTAGCAACTGCATACCTACTTTTCATTGACTTTCGTATATCCCAAGTCTTTCAAACTGACCGATTTGCCGTCTCTCACGATATGTGGCGTCACAATAATGACCAACTCTTCCACCGTTTCTATTTTCTCTTCGTGTTTAAAGGCATAACCGAGGACAGGAATATCTCCGAGCAATGGAACTTTATTTGTTTTAATGCCCGTTTTACTCGTAATCAACCCCCCGAGAATCGCATGTTCTCCGTCACGCACTTTAACGACGGATGCCAACTGGCGTCTAATCAAATCGGGCGGTATTTTTCTAAGAGCATTATTCGCGTTTACTGCGGAAACCGTTTCGGAAATGGAAGGGTTGATCTTAAGCGTAATCATACCGCTTGCATCGATTTCCGGCGTAATGTCAAGCAAAATACCGGCAAATACCGAATCGACCAACTCTCCTTGCGCCGCTACCGCACCGCCGCCGCCGCTTGCCGTACTAGCGGATTGGATTTTATAAAAAAGTTCACGACCGACGCTAATAAGTGCGGGTTGGTTGTTCAACGTCATGATGCGCGGGCTTGAAATCGCTTTGACATCCCCTTGCGTACCCAAAAATTTGATGATTTCGGAAACTTGCGCGTTACCCGAAACTTGGATGATATTAGCGCTTGATTTTATATCCTCTCCTCCTTCGGGCGGAACAACATACGTTAAGTTGTTAATACCTTGCAGTTTGTCAAAAGAATACTCCGATACGTTTCTTTGCGCCATACGTAGCGATTGGACCGTATAATTTTGGAGCGAATAGAGTTGCGACCAATCCACACCCGTCGTCCGACTGTTATCGAACGATACTGCCAAAATACGTACGTCTATCAAAACTTGCTGTTTGATTTGCGCGGTTAAAGTCCTAATGTACTTGGCCACTCTGTTAATCTGTTTTTGCGTCCCGGTGACCGTAATCATACCCGCTTCCGGATTCACGATCGGAGCCAAAGGATTATAATTCAACTCTTCTCCGCTCGGACTTACCCAAACCTCTCCTTTTTTCGTATAGGCGAATCCGGAACCTGTCGTCGCCAAAATACGTGCAATCTCGGATTCCACCGTTTGCCAAAATTGAAACTCGTCACTACTCTCGATAGAGATACCCGTTTTCGAACTCATACTACTGCCGTTCCCGGAACCGCCGCTACCGCCGCCGACACCACCGGTGGAATTTGCCGAATTTTGCGAGTTTGCAATCGTTACGTTCGCATGGCTTTTACCGACTCGTTGACCGGCGATATAATGTACCTTAAAAGTACGAGTCAAGAGATAAGAGATTTTTAATTTGTTGCCTTTTAGCGTATAGTGGAGATCGTTGTCCGTCAATATCGTATCGAGCAATCCTTTTAATGTAGTGTTTTTCAATTTGACGTAATAAAGATTCTTTTTCATCATCTCTTTAGCGCCTTCATCATTGACGATTACTGTCAAATCACAGGTATCCGCCAAATTCTCCACCACATCCGCGATTGTTAACTTGTTGTCGATTTTAACGGAAAACAACTTCGAAGTACAATCGACACCGTATCCGTACGAAGTGAAACCCGAGATAACCAAACTCGCCAACAGCACTTTTCTCCATGCCAAATAGAACCTATTCATCTCAATCCCTTTCATTTCAATGTAAACAGCTTCTCTTTATTCGCATGGCCGAAAAAGAGTGTTTTGATTTTGTTGCCGCTTTGCAGTACCACACCGCGTTTACCGATATATTTCACTTCGTAACCCATAATCTTGTCTCCTACCTTTTTCCATTCGTCGTTAAGAAACGCTTTGTCTCCCATTATTGCATGCAACGCAATTTTGACATCCTCTTCCTGTGTTTTCGGTAGCTCCACAATCAAGGTATCCGTTTTTTCGTCTTTTTTCAATGTGACAAACGGCTCTTTCGTCTTATCCAAAACATCGAGGCTCACCCCTTTTCGTTTCAGGTGTATTTGTTTAACCATCTCTTCGATTTGAGACACCGAAAGCGAAGCATACGCATAACTGCTACACACCAGTACTATGGTTCCTACGATTCTTTTCATTAGTGATTAATCCCCCATACAGAGATATTGATATCCGCATAAATCTTGGACGTATTCTCATCCATCTGCATTTCCGTCTGATAAATATCCGTCACGAGTACGCTTTGTTCCAATTCGTTCATAAACTTTACGATGCCTCGGTAACTACCTTCGCACCCGATACCGACTTCCAATACGTGTCCGAAACTACCGTTGTTGTCTACAAATTTATTGGTAACATACTTCAAGCTTACGTTTTGCGTTTCCGCTTTGTGAGTAATAGAATCCAAAAAAGTAGACCAGTTCGTCAAATTAAAAAGCATATCGGAGAGTTTATTGAGGTTTCTATCGATAAATACGATTTTTTCACGAGTTTTTTCGATCCGGTTTTTTTTGAGAGCAATCTTTCTATCCAACTCTTTCACTCTGTAGTCACGATCTCCGTTTACCGTAATACTATTTAAATAGACCGTATTTTCGTTGATACTTCTTTCGATTGCGTTTTTTTCCACCTCGCTTTTTTTATATTGTTGTTGCGCATACGGTAGTAAAAAATCAAAAGCGATATAGCTAATTACACCGGCAATCCCCAAAATAATCAGCCATTTTTCACTCTCTTTTTTTTGAGAAAAATAGACGTCTAAAGCTTCCAGCTTATCTTCGATAAATTTCATCATCGTAATTCCACCTTTAACAATCCGCGATAAACATTGTCATCGGGTTTTTTCTCTATTCTTTCGATATCGATAGACTTGATATCGTCGTAATGCTTATCGGTGATATAACGAATAAAACTCGTCAAGCGCAAATCGTCTTCGCCGACCAAAGAGAGATAGACCGTATCGTCTTTGGTCACGATCTTATCGACATAGACGTTAAACTTCGCCAATGTTTCCGCCAATACATAATAAACCCCCGATTTCAAACGATAATCGACCTTCTCTTTATAGATCGATTGCAACGTGCGCGTTTTACTACCGTAGAGTTGAGAAAGTCTGGCCAATTCTTTATCCAAGCCCGAAAGTGTTTTGCGTTTTTGTCCGATAATTCGCTTATATTTGTTCGCCTCCGCTTTTAACTTTTTTTCTTGGGCGCTGAGTACATAAATTTGCGCATTGTTGAGATAGGCATTGATCAAATAATATAGCGGATATCCCAACCCAATCGTTATGGCGGCAAAAGTGGTAATGATAAATTGTCCGCTGGCCCGGTTAAGAAATGAAGGAGGACGCGGATAAGTCGACATGTTGACGACATATCCGGGATCTTGCATATACTCCATTCCCGTCAAAAGCATCAAAAACTGATACTGATCGGTATACCACTCGTCACTATTGATTTTATAGTCGAAGTTAAAATCCGCCGAAGGAAGCCCCAAATAGTTGTGACTGTATTCGTCCAGACCGATAATCGGTCCTTGTTGGCTTCCGATATAAACGTGATTGATATTGTCAAGCTGATAGGCGCGTTTCGTGTAGATGATGATATCGTTAATCGCGATAAAGACTTCGCCGAAAATCTTCATAAAGTTTTGTTGATAGTTGGGTTCGGTCGCCTTCAATCCTTCCGTTTCAAGAATGGACAAAAAATGTTCTTTATCTACTTGTTCTCCTTCTATCTCACAAAACTTATCATAAATTTGTTCGAGCGAAAAGTCGAGGCTTTTCGAATAGAGATATCGACCGTCTTTATAAAACGTGATCGACGCGTCTTTTTTCGTAAAATAAACAAAACAGTCGACACCGCCCCCCACTAAAATTTCTTTTGTGTAAAGCGGCTTGTAAAGAAGCGGTTCGGGTACGATCAAATCGATATATTTCGTTTCGTTCCTTATAGGAAGGAACATTTCGTCCATTGTTTCTATCTCGGTAACGAAAAGATGAAAATAACGCTCATCGCCCTCTTGCATCTCTTCGTAATAAGAGATGTGGTAGCTACTCGCTTGATCCAACCCGAGCTCTTCGTACGCCTTTATTTCCAAAATACTCGGAATGTCTTCTTCGGGAATATTTCTACTCAGTTGTACCTTCGTCGCGATGATATCCTTATGACTGAGAAAGGAGACGATGTAGTTCGTTTTGTTATAAACAAGCTTTTGAAGTGGATAGAGAAGCTCCTCTTTATAAATGTAATACTTCTTTTCATACGCGTTAAGCGTCACTATGTTTCTGATGTCCGACTTTTTATTTGCGCGTTTCTTCCCTGAAAACATGATCGTGCCATCCTTGTTTAATAGCCAATTATATATGTTATAATATTAAATACATCTTAATAAAATCGATGTATTATACCCTTTTTTTAAAGTCAAATATAACACATTTATATTATGCGATATATCCGAATTCTCGCAGCGTCTCTTTATTTTTGCTCCACCCTTTACGCACCGCCACATGCAAATCCAAATAGATCTTTTTACCCGAAAAACGCTCCATCAACTCTCTGGCATGTTTGCCGATGCGCTTGATACCCGCGCCTTGTTTGCCGATAATCATACGCTTTTGCGTCTCTTTTTCGACGACAATCGTCGCATAGACATAATCGATATGCGCTTCTTCGTCGATCTTTTCGATAATCACGTCGCTTTCGTAGGGTATCTCTTCGCTTGTTTTTTCGAAAATTGCTTCGCGTATCAACTCTTTGTAGATGTCGCGTATCGTATCGGTTGTCAGCATCTCCGGATCGAAAAGCCACGGCGAATCGGGAAGCCTCGCCGCTATCTCGTCAAGTAACGCCTCTTTGGGCATTCCTTTTGTTACCGAAAAAGGGATAATCGCTTCGTAGCGATTTTGATAGCGTTGGTATTGCGCCAACTTTTCCAATATCTGCGTATGTGTTGCGGTATCGACTTTGGTCAACAAGACGATATGCGGAATCCCTTTCGCCTCGTTCAAAGCCAAAAACTTCTCGTAAGCA
>JALVPA010000166.1:9518-10141 GCA_027026055.1 Campylobacteraceae bacterium
GCTATCGCCCATCGCTTTAAGCGCTTCATCAAGCATAAAGCGATTGAGCAAACGCTCTTTTCGATGAATCCCCGGCGTATCGACAAAAATGATTTGCGCTTGTTTGTGCATGACGATGATATACATCCGCTTGCGCGTCGCTTGCGCCTTTTTGCTCACCATTGTCAACTTTTCGCCGACAAGATAATTGAGCAACGTACTCTTACCCGCATTGGGACGCCCCACAACCGCGACAAACCCCGCCTTGGTCTCACTCATCCTTTTCCTTTGTTCACTTTTTCTATCGTATCGCTATAGTATCATATTCGTTTTTGAACTTCTCGGTTACTTATTCAAAACAAAACGTTTTCCAAAGGAAAGCAAACCGAAACCATTCACTATTCTCTCTTCTCTCTTCACTATCATGCGGGACTAAAGTCCCGCCTCCTTAACCCTTCATTCTTCTCTCCTCACTCTTCACTCTTCGGTTCCTCATTCCTAATTCCTCATTCCTAATTTACAGTATATATCTTGTCTTATCTTCGTCTTCGACAACATCGCCGATACGTTCGCGTACCGTCGCTTCGTCGATCACGATCGTCTCGCCGCGATGCTCGTCCGCTTCGAAAGCGATCTCTTCGAGA
>JALVPA010000167.1 GCA_027026055.1 Campylobacteraceae bacterium
TGAGTGAATTTATCGAGCGTCTTGCGGGACGTTCGGCTAAGTTCAAAGCGATTTGAACGACAAACCATTGAGGTGCGCAAGCATTTCGAAAAGGCGCAAAGATGAGTTTTAAAAGATTCGATTTTCACCGCGATATCGTCAAAGGCATACGCATCGCGGGATTTAAAGAACCCAGTCCGATCCAACAGATGGCGATTCCGTTGATTGCCGAAGGAAGAGACTTGGTAGGACAAGCCCATACGGGGACGGGCAAAACGGCGGCGTTCGGGCTGCCTATCTTGGACAAATTGGCAAAAAAAGAGATAGAGCGTGCGCTTGTGATTACGCCGACGCGCGAATTGGCTACGCAGGTGAGCGACGAGTTGTATCATCTGGGGCGTTTTGCGGGGATTCGGACATTGACGGTCTACGGCGGCGTGGGATACGGTCGGCAGATCGCCTTGATACACAAAGGCGTACAGATTGTGGTGGCGACTCCGGGGAGGCTCAAAGATCTTTACAAAAAAGGCAAAATCGATACGTTCAATCCCGAAATCGTCGTGCTTGACGAAGCCGACGAGATGCTCGATATGGGATTTCTCGACGACATCAAAGAGATCTTCGAATATATCCCGCAGACACGCCAAACGTTGCTTTTTTCGGCGACGATGCCCGATCCTATCAAAGATTTGGCCGAACATATCCTTTACAACCCGGAATTTATTTCCGTCATCGGTGACGAAGAGACGACCAATAACGTCATCGAACAGCGCTATTATGTCATACGCGAAGATCAACGCGACGAGGCGATCGTGAGACTTTTGGAAAGCGAACCGATCGAAAAATGCATCGTCTTTTGTCGTATGAAACGCGAAGTGGACAGGTTGACGGAACATCTGCAAGCGCTCGGTTTCAGCGCCGCGGGGTTACACGGCGACTTGGAACAGACCGATCGCGAACGTATCATCAAGAGTTACAGACGCGGCGAGACACAGATCATGGTAGCTACGGATGTTGCGGCGCGAGGCTTGGATGTCAAAAAAGTCACCCATGTTTTCAACTACCATATTCCCTTCGATCCGCAAAGTTACGTACATCGTATCGGGCGTACCGGTCGCGCGGGCAAAAGCGGTAGCGCCATTACGCTGGTAACCACCGAGGAGTTCCGCGAACTGCAACGCATCCAAAAAGAAGTCGGCGCCGAAATGCGGCTTGCCACAATCACCGTAGCGGCGGATGGGTCGCCCCGTTACGATTTTGATGCGATAGCCGAAGAGATCGCCGATATCGTCGTGACTCCCGAAGCGATCGCATTGTCGGAACGTTTGGCAAATACGGATCGCGACACACTCGTGCAAAAACTGCTTTCGTCTTATTTGAAAACGCGCGAACCCGTGGAGACAAACCGTATCGGTTTCGTTGAAGAGGAGGTCGACAGAATGCTTGCGGCGTACGAAAACGAGCAACGTGAACTCAAACGACACACGCGTCGAAAAAAACGTCGCTAAAGCGGTTTGTTTTAACTGACATAAAGCAAAAGCGTTTTAAAATTTGTAAACCAAATAATAAGGTGACTCAATGGAAATCAATTTGGTGGCCGAAGGTCTGAAGTTTATGGTGCTGGGGATGCTCATCGTCTTTGTCTTCCTCTATGTGCTGGTCGAGGTGATGAAGCTTCAAGCCAAGCTCATCAACAAATACTTCCCCGAAAAAGAGCCGGAAGCGCCCGCTTCCGCGCCGCGTGCCGACAGTGACGAAGAAGCCCGCGTCACGGCGGCAATCGTAGCGGCAATCGCAGAATTCCGAAAGACTAAATCTTAAAAACAAAAGGTATCCGATATGGCAAAAAAATATATCGACGTAATGGATACGACCTTCCGTGACGGATTTCAGTCCGTATTCGGCGGTCGTGTGTTGATGGAGGATTTTCTTCCTGCCGTGGAAGCGGCGAAAGAGGCGGGTATCACCCACTTCGAATTCGGCGGCGGTGCAAGATTCCAGTCGCTCTTTTTCTATTTGCGGGAAAACGCCTTCGAGATGATGGACAAGTTCCGCGAAATCGTAGGCAAAGAGGCGAATTTGCAAGTGCTTTCGCGCGGGATCAATACCGTGATGCTCGATACGGGAAGTCGCGAAATGATCGAACTTTTCGCGAAACTGTTTGCCAAACACGGTACGACGACGGTACGTAACTTCGACGCGCTCAACGATGTCAATAACCTGATCTATTCCGGTCAAATGGTCAAAAAATACGGGATGAACCACGAAGTGGTCGTTACGATCATGGATTTGCCTCCGGGATGCAAAGGGGCGCATGACGTCGCATTCTATGAAAAGACCTTGCGCAACATTCTCGATAGCGGCATCGAATTCGACAGTGTCTGCTTCAAAGACGCGTCGGGTACCGCAAATCCGCACAAAGTGTACGAAACGATCGCGATGGCGCGCAAACTGCTTGGTGAGAGCGTACATTTGAGACTCCATACGCACGAAACGGCGGGTGTCTCGGTCGCTTCTTATCTGGCGGCGCTCGAAGCGGGTGCAAACGGCATCGATATGGCGGCAAGTCCCGTCAGCGGCGGTACGTCGCAGCCAGACATCTTAACAATGCTACACGCCACCAAAGGCACCAACTACAATTTGGGCGATCTCAAACTCGACAAAGTCCTCAAGTACGAAGAGCGCCTCAAAGAGTGTTTGAAAGATTACTTCATCCCACCCGAAGCGACGCAAGTTTCGCCGCTCATTCCGTTTGCGCCGATGCCGGGCGGCGCTTTGACTGCAAATACGCAGATGATGCGCGACAACGGCGAATTGGACAAATTCCCCGAAGTGCTCAAAGCGATGACCGAAGTGGTCGAAAAAGGCGGTTACGGTACCTCCGTCACCCCGGTCAGCCAGTTTTATTGGCAACAAGCGTATGCCAACGTTATCTTCGGACCGTGGAAGCAGATAGCACCCGGTTACGGCAAGATGGTACTCGGCTACTTTGGTAAAACGCCCGTCGAACCCGATCCCGAAGTGGTCAAACTGGCGGCTGAAAAACTCAAACTCGAGCCGACAACGGAAAATCCTCTCGATATCGCCGATAGAGACGAGAAAAAATCTATCGCATATTGGAAAGAGGTGCTCGAAAAAGAGGGGTTGGAGACGACCGAAGAGAATATCTTTATCGCCGCCTCGTGCGATCAAAAGGGTATTGCGTTCTTGAAGGGTGAGTCGCCTTTGATGGTTAGAAAAGGAAAAGAAAAAGAGTGTGGAGACGAGAATATGGCAGGAAATTATACGGTAGTGGTAGACGGCAAACAATATAGCGTACAGGTAGTCGAAGGTAGCGGCGAAGTACAAGTAACGCCTTCGGCGGCACCTACGGCAGAAGCGGTGCAGAGCGCACCTGCTGCGGCTCCCGCGGCAAGTGGTGGTAAAGGTAGCGTGGAGATTCATTCGCAAACGCCGGGTAACGTCTGGAAGATTTTGAAAAATCCGGGCGACAAAGTGGAAGAGGGCGACGTGATCATGATTCTCGAAGCGATGAAAATGGAGATCGATATCGCCGCACCGCAGGCGGGTACCATCAAATCGATCGACGTCAACGTCAACGATGCGGTAACGGACGGACAACTTCTCGCGACAATGGAGTAACCATGAAACTCAAACATATCCTTCTTTCGCTTTTCTTCGCATTGGCGTTCGTCACCAATGCGGCGCAGGCTTCCGAACATAAAGCGGAGCCGGTCAAAATGACCCAAGAAGAGTTGATTGCGCAAGAGAGGGCGACCTATCATCCCAAAAGCGTCGTCGAACTTATCAAATCCTTTTTTACGACAACGGGTATCTACGCCATCCTCAATCCTAAAGAGGGCGTCAAAAACGGTCAAGGCGTAGAGATGAGCAAGTTCGCGCAAAGCTGGGGACGCGTGATTATGTTTCTTATTATCTTTTTGCTCTTCTACTTGGCGATCGGCAAAGGCTTCGAGCCGTTACTGCTCTTGCCCATCGCTTTCGGCGGCTTGCTTGCCAATATCCCCGTGGCCAATATGACCGGACCGCACGGAATGCTCGGTATCATCTACAATATGGGGATCAGCAACGAGTTTTTCCCGCTGCTCATTTTTATGGGGGTAGGGGCAATGACCGATTTCGGTCCGCTTCTCTCCAATCCCAAAACGGCGCTTTTGGGCGGTGCGGCGCAGTTTGGAATTTTCGGTTCGTTGGTCGGCGCGGCGGCGCTTTCTCAATATACCGGAATGGTAGACTTTACGCTGAAACAATCGGCGGCGATTTCGATCATCGGCGGCGCCGACGGTCCGACATCGATCTTTATCGCTTCGGCATTGGCGCCCGAACTGTTGGGAGCGATTGCGGTGGCGGCCTATTCGTATATGGCGCTTGTGCCGGTCATTCAGCCTCCGATCATGAAAGCGCTCACCACTCCCGAAGAGCGACGCATCGTGATGAAAACAACGCGTAAAGTACATCGTTTGGAAAAGCTGCTTTTTCCGATCGTCGTTATTATGATGATAGCGATGATTTTGCCGGACGCATCGCCGTTAATGGGAGCGTTTGCACTCGGTAACTTCGCCAAAGAATCAGGTGTAGTCAACCGTCTGAGCGACGAGATGCAAAACTCGCTTATCAATATCACGACAATCTTTTTGGGACTCGGGGTCGGATCGACGCTTCAAGCGGACAAATTCCTCGTTCCCGAGACGATCGGCATTATGATCATCGGTCTGTTGGCGTTTGCGGCGGGTACGGCGGCAGGCGTCTTGATGGGTAAAATCATGAACAAATTTTCCAAAGAACCCATCAACCCGCTTATTGGCGCGGCGGGTGTTTCCGCCGTTCCGATGGCGGCGAGAGTCGCGAGTAAAGTCGGTTCGGATGCACGTCCGGGTAACATCTTGTTGATGCATGCGATGGGTCCCAATGTCGCGGGTGTCATCGGATCTGCGGTCGCGGCGGGCGTGTTGCTTTCGATCTTTAAATAATTGCGTGCTTTTGCACGCAGAGTAGAGTCGGGAAAAAGGGACTTTTTTCCGATTATGCTCTGGCATAGTTCAAATTACAAAAGAGGATACAATGAGTACCAAAACGCCCAACGGACTTGACAAGCTCGGATTGAAAGATATCCAAGAGGTGTATTACAATCTGAGTTACGACGAGTTGCAAGCGCACGAAATCAATCGCGGAGAGTGTAAATTTTCAACGACAGGTTCGGCGATGTGCGATACGGGGATCTTCACCGGACGCAGTCCCAAAGACAAATATTTCGTCGACCAACCTCCTTCCAATCAACATATCGCATGGGGAGAGGTGAATCGTCCGATCTCCAAAGAGGTTTACGAAGATCTTAAAGAGATTGCACTCAACCAACTGTCGGGTAAAAAGATCTATATTATGGATGTTTTTACAGGTGCAAGTAAATCAAGCCGCCGTTCGATTCGATTTGTCACCGAAGTGGCGTGGCAAGCGCATTTTGTCAAAAATATGTTTATCCGCCCTACCGAAGAAGAGCTTGAAGACTTCGAACCCGACTTTACGGTCTACAATGCCTGTAAAGCGGTAGACGAAAAATATAAAGAACACGGACTCAACAGCGATGTCTTTGTCGTCTTCAATATCGAAGAGGGGGTAGGACTTATTGGCGGTACATGGTACGGCGGCGAGATGAAAAAGGGCATCTTCTCGATGATGAACTATTGGTTGCCACTGGAAGGCAAACTCTCCATGCATTGTTCCGCCAATGTTGGTAAGGAGGGTGACGTGTGTCTCTTTTTCGGACTTTCGGGTACCGGGAAAACGACACTTTCCACCGATCCTAACCGTGCGTTGATCGGCGACGACGAGCACGGATGGGACGACGAGGGTATTTTCAATTTTGAAGGCGGGTGTTATGCCAAAGTGATCAACCTCGATCCCAAAAGTGAACCGGAGATCTACCAAGCGATTACGAAAGACGCATTGCTTGAGAATGTCGTGGCGGACGAAGCGGGCAATGTCGATTTTACCAATGCAAGCAAAACCGAAAACACGCGTGTTTCTTATCCCATCGAACACATCAAAAACCATCAACCCGGGTTGATGGCTGGTCACCCCAACAATATCATCTTCCTTACCGCCGATGCATTCGGTGTTTTGCCCCCGGTAAGCAAACTGACCAAAGAGCAGGCGATGTATTATTTTCTCAGCGGATATACCGCAAAAGTGGCGGGTACCGAGCGAGGGATCGACGAGCCTGTAGCAACCTTTTCCGCCTGTTTCGGCGAAGCGTTTTTGCCGTTGCACCCCACCGTGTATGCGGAACTGTTGGGCAAAAAGATCGACGAACACAATGTCAATGTTTATTTGGTAAATACAGGTTGGACGGGAGGTCCGTACGGTGTGGGCAAACGCATGAGTATCAAAGATACGCGTGCGTGTATCGACGGTATCTTGAACGGTTCGATCAACGATGCGGAATTCGAAATGCTGCCCATTTTCAACCTTCGTATACCGAAATCGCTCGAAGGTGTGAAGGATAATACCGTACTCAACCCGCGCAATACGTGGAAAGACAAAGAAGCGTACGACGAAACGTTGAAGAAGTTGGCAAAGATGTTTATCGACAATTTCCACAGATATGACGATAAGGGAAGCGAATTCGACTACGCTTCGGCCGGACCGCAATTATAATGTGAGACGCAATGTCTCGCTCTACAATGCAGACAATAATACTCTTATTTCTTTCTAAGAATTCTATAGTATAGTTTCACAATATTTATTGAAAAATTCAATATTAGGAAATCATTATGGATGTAAAAAAAATAAGAAAAATTTGTAGACCTATTCGTATTGTCGTCGGATTGAGTTTGATCGGTGCGGGACTTTATACCGGTATAGGATGGTTCTATCTCGGTATCATTCCTTTGATTGCGGGCATTGTCAACTTTTGTCCGTTGTGCGGTATTACAAAACAGTGCCCATTAATTGGGAAAGAATAAAATTGTATACGTTATATAAAAACCTTACCGCATGTAAATCGTTTATTGGGTCGAAAAAGGTGAGGAGGTGTCGTTGATGGAAAAATTGCGTCACTATCTCGATACGCATACATTAGAAGAACTCCATCCCTCGGAGATCGCTAAACTCCTCAAAGATATGGATGAAGTGGAGTTTCGAAAAGCACTCAAAGAGATCCCCAAAGAGTATATCGCCGACATCGCATTAGAACTTCCCGATCGTTATTTCGACGATGTGGTGGAACACTTCACGCCCGAAGAGATTGCCGAGTCGCTTTCGGAGATGGAGTCGGACGATCAAACCGACTTTATCCAAGAACTCGAAGAACTCGACGATACGAAAGCCAAAGAGGTCTTTGAAAACCTCGACAAAGAGGATCAAAAAGATATTCTCAAGCTCAAGCAGTACGACGAAGATGAAGCGGGTGCGCATATGCAGGTGGAGGTTTACTCTGCCAAGCTCGACCAAAAGGTTTCCGACGTTCTCCAAGAGCTTAAAACGCTCAAGCGTGCCGGCGAGTTGGAAAATATCAATTATCTTTTTGTAACCGACGACGAAGGATACTTGCGTTACGGCGTAAGCTTGGACGATTTGATCCTTTTCGATTTCGATAAAACGCTTCGCGAAAATATCGGGCAAAATCCCGAAGCGTACAAACCGATTATCGGGCACGATACCGATTCTATAGACGAAATTGTCCAAAAGTTTAGGGAATACGATCTGAACTCCATGCCTATCGTTGACGAATATGGCAAGCTGATAGGTCGTATCACGTCAGATGACATTTACGATCTTATCAGCGAACAGGCGACTGATCAGATGTATCATATGGCGGGGGTCAGCGACGATGCCGAAGAAGACGACGACCTTGTTAAAGCGGGAAAAGCGCGTGCGATTTGGTTGGGTATCAACCTTGTTACGGCGATTGCCGCGTCGCTGGTAATCGGTCTGTTTGAAGGGACGCTCCAGCAGTATGTGGCGTTGGCGGTGTTGATGCCTATCGTCGCATCGATGGGCGGTAATGCCGGGACGCAATCGTTGACGGTTGTCGTACGCCAATTGGCATTGGGTGAAATCGCCAAAAACGACGCGCTTCGTACGATCAAAAAAGAGGTGCTGCTCTCGCTTGGCAACGGTATGCTTTTTGCGTTGGTAATCGGCGTCATTGCATGGATATGGTTCAATCAGCCGATGCTCGGCGTTGTGATTGCTATGTCGATGGTGATTAACTTGCTCAGTGCCGGGTTCTTCGGCGCGGTGATTCCTCTAGCATTGAAAAAGATGAACGTCGATCCCGCGATCGGTAGTACGGTGATTTTGACGACCGTCACCGATATCGTGGGCTTTTTCAGTTTCTTAGGGCTAGCGACACTTATTTTGCTATAAAGGATTGCGATACAGATGGATCTGTTATTACTCTATTTTGTACTCTCGGTAGGAATTTCGTTCGTTTGTTCGGTACTCGAATCGGTACTGCTTTCGGTAACGATGCCGTATGTTTCCGTACTCGAAAAAGAGTCTCCCAAAGTAGGAAAATTGCTTGCCGAACAAAAAAAAGATATCAACAAATCGATCGCGTCGATTTTGATCCTCAATACGATTGCCAATACGCTCGGTGCGGCGGCGGTAGGAGCGCAAGCCGCCAAGGTATTTGGTAACGAAGCGGTCTTTTATATCTCGGTTATCCTTACGTTTGCGATTTTGTTTTTCGCCGAAATTATCCCAAAAACGATCGGTGCGGTCTATTGGAAACAGTTGGCGCCGCTTGCGGCGAGGATAATACGGGTATTTGTCTTTTTGACCTATCCGTTGATTTTGATGACGCTTTTTGTCACCAACCGCATCAAAAAAGATGACGAAGGAAGCGGACTGAGCAAAGAGGAACTGCTTCATAGTGCGCTGTTGAGTGAGGACGAAGGGATACTCGACGAGCAAGAGAGCGATGTGATCGAAAATATATTGAAACTCGACGATATCAAAGTGCATGATATTTTAACCCCTCGAAGTGTCGTATTCGCCCTTGAAGGGGATCGTACAATCTCCGATATCGTCAAAAACGAACCTGACATTTTCAAATATTCGCGTATACCTGTTTTCGAAGGTACGATCGAAAACGTCACGGGGATGGTGCTGACCAAACAGCTCTTCGGTCAGGCGCTTAAAGACGACTCGGTGAAGCTTAAAACGATCCAAAAAGATATCTATCGTATCAACGAGCAAGTCCCCGTTTCGTGGGCATTGGATATGTTTATCGAAAAAAAAGAGCATATGTTTTTGGTATTGGACAAATATGATCAGGTCGAAGGGATCGTCACGCTTGAAGATTGTGTCGAAACGATACTCGGTGTGGAGATCGTGGACGAAAGCGACGCGCATGTCGATATGCGCGAGCTTGCCAAGTTGAAGATGCGTTTGCAAAGAAGGCGTCAGAAAAAAGATCTCAATCTCGATTGAGATATCGACAGAAAACTCGATTTAAAGGGCAACGGTGCAAGAGAGAGCGGATGCGACTTCCCCATTCGTATCTTTGGGTATCGATGAAAAGTTCGTACCGCTGCTTGCCGCTCAAGGGATCGCTACCCCTACGCCGATTCAAGAGCGTATTATCCCCTTGATGTTGAAAGGGATGGATGTAGCCTTTTCCGCCGCGACGGGTAGCGGTAAAACGTTGGCGTATCTTTTGCCTATCTTGCAGCATATCGCACCCGAAGCCCCCGCATCTCGGCATTTTCCCAAAGCGGTGATTCTTTCTCCTACCAAAGAACTTGCGTTGCAGATTTACGACGTAGCGCGTCATTATGCGCGTGCGTTCGGGCTCAAAACGGTGTTGGTCCAAGGCGGCACATCCAGAAATCGTGAGCTCCAAGCGCTTCGTAGCGGGAGAGATATCGTCGTCGCAACACCGCAGCGTTTGACGGAATATACGGAAAATCGCCTCTTGGACATCCGCTCCGTCAAACATCTCGTCGTCGACGAAGCCGATATGATGTTCGATATGGGATTTGCGCCGACGGTCGTTTCTATCGTCGAAAAAC
>JALVPA010000168.1 GCA_027026055.1 Campylobacteraceae bacterium
GAAGGAAGCCATACCGATCCTTTCGTTTTTCGGTATAGTACACGATTTTGAGCAGGAAGAATGGAAATATGTCAAATTGTCATAGGAATGCTACATTGTTTCCGAATCGATGGTGATGACGGTGTGAACGTTGCCTCTCGGGTTGAAGTCGGCGATAAGTTTCATACTACGCGGTTGCAGTTTTTCGTAGAGCGTATCGAAGATTTCGTTTGCCGCATCTTCGTGCGAGATATAGCGGTGCATAAACGAGTTGATGTAGAGTTTAAGCGCTTTAAGTTCGATAACCGTTTTGTCGGGAACGTAGATCAATGTAATTTTTGCAAAATCGGGATAGCCTGAACGCGGACACATGCACATAAATTCGGGCAGTTCGATATTGATCGTATAATTTTTGGGATTGTTGTTTGGCCAAAAATTGTCGGGATTGTCGATATCGAATTCTCGAATCTCTTTTTCTCCGTATCTCATAGGTTATTCTCCTCCGTGTCGGTGTTGTAATGTGCGATGAGTTCGTCCTCTTTGAGAGGATAAGCGATGCCGAATCCTTGCAAATAGTCGATTCCCATTGCAATCAGGCGCTGTTTTTGGGAAGGTTTGTCGACCCATTTGGCGATGGTTCGGATCTCGAGTTCTTTTGCCATTCTGATAAGCGATTGGAGCATAGCGGCGCTATGAGGCTCGTCTATCGAGGCTACGTATTCTCTGTCGAATTGTACGAAATCGAATTTAAAATGTTTCATATACTCCATCGAGGCATTGGAAGATCCGAAGTTGTCGATAGCGATGCGGACGCCTTTTTGGCGATAGTTGTGCAGTGTTTGAAGATAGTGTGCCAAATTGTGGTGCGTTTTTCGTTCGTAAAGCTCGATAATCAAACGAGACGGTTCTATGCGCGTCTCTTCCAAAGTTTTGAAAAACTCTTCGGTAAAAGCTTCGTTTCTGAGTGAAAAAGGCGAAAGGTTGAAAGAGAAAGAAATATTGTTGTCTACAAGGGGGAGAAACTCCAAAAGATGGGTCACAAGTAGCATATCATATTCGCGACCAAGCCCCAATCGGTTGACGATAGGTAGATAGATTTTCGGTAGTATGGGGTCGTTCCCCGGGGTATGTAATCTTGCGTTAACTTCGTAAATATCGTATTGTGAAGTGTTTACGTTAAGGATAGGGCGAAATTGCAGTTCGATACGGCGATGATCCAGCGCATCGATCACTTTGTGCTCGATTTCGGAAAGCTCTTTGGCGTCTTTGATTTGGATATCATATGGACGAGAGGTTTGGCGCGTTTGCATTCTAATGAGATCTTTTAAGCGGACGATCTCGTTTTTGATGTTATGTTGGATATCGGTAACAACCGCAAAAGCGTAATCGATTTCGATTTCGTTGATTGTGGCGTTTTCTTCGATAAAAGTTTCCAATATCGCGGAAATATCAGGATGATGTTTGTCAACAGAAATAAGAAATTCCGCACCGTAATGTCTGGCGATAGTCGCTTTGGGTAAGCCGTGCTTTTTGAAAGCGCTGTGAAGTCGATGGATCAGGATATAAAGCATCCTGTCCACTTCCTGTGTGCTATAGTGTTCGTTAATTGTTTGAAGATTTTTGATGATAAAAAGAATCAAAGTCTTGGGTGGATGTTTTTCGAGTCGACGCAAAAAAGCGTGGTAGTTGAAACTTTGTGTAGTGGGATCGATAAGACTTTCGTCGATAGTGATCTCCATAAAGAAGTAGATAAAATAAACGGTGGTAAAAACGAGCGCACCCATCAATATGCCGTTTCCCACTGTCAAATGCAAGGGTTCGTTTGAAAAGAGAGTGGCATACAAAACGAGCCCTATTAACAAAATGATAGGTAATCCCGCTCTAAGTGCAAGTTTGAAGCGGCGTTCTCGCTCTTCTCTCTCCGAAAGCAGCATTAGACATCCAAGTGTTTAACATCTTTAGCGTGTGTTTCGATATATTGACGCCTCGGTTCGACCTCGTCACCCATAAAGAGGGTAAAGGTCTCGCTCGCTTCGTCGATATCCGCGATTTTGATTTGAAGCAGTCGTCTGTTTTCGGGTGACATAGTCGTCTCCCACAACTGTTCGGGATTCATTTCCCCCAGACCTTTGTACCGTTGGATATAAGCGCCTTTTTTAGCATTGGCTTCGACCTCTTCAAAAAGGGCGAGAAGGTCTTTGTCCTCGAACTCTTCGGTGATATGATCGCGGATACGCCGATGGATATGGATCGCTTCGTTATAGTGAGGATTGGTGAAGAGGTTGTCGTCGACAATGAGTTCTTCCAAGCCGTCGTTGGTCTGTACGAAGTAGTGCAGACGTTCCGACGTAATCTCTTTGTTGAGGATATTGAATCCCAATTCGGCGATATAGGCTTCGAGTTTTTGCGCCAATGTTTCGTTATCCGTACCGATGATGTCGGGATTTTCGATCATATAACGGATCACCTCGATAAGGGCGAAACGTTTTTCGATCTCTTTGAGCGTCATTTTGTAGTAGGCGACCAGTTTGAAAAGATCGATGAGGTCGTTGCGTCCCATCGTTTGGCTTTCGATGATATCGATGCCGTTTTCGATCAAAAAGTCGTTGAGAGCTTTGTCGTCTTTGAGGTAGGTTTCGTTTTTGCCCTTTTTGTAACGATAAAGCGGAGGCTGAGCGAGATAGAGGTACCCTTTTTCGATGACAGGACGCAAAAAGCGGAAGAAGAACGTCATCAAAAGCGTCTGGATATGGCTGCCGTCCACGTCCGCATCGGTCATAATGATGATTTTGTGATAGCGCAACTTGTTTTCGTCGAACTCGTCGCCGATACCGCAACCGAGTGCGGTGATCATGTTTTTGATCTCGTCGGATTTGAGGATTTTATCGAGTCGCGCTTTTTCGACGTTGAGGATTTTCCCTTTAAGTGGCAAAATCGCTTGAAAGACTCGGTCTCTCCCTTGTTTCGCCGAACCGCCTGCGGAGTCTCCCTCCACCAGATAGAGTTCGCTGATTTCGGGATCTTTGCTTTGGCAATCCGCCAATTTTCCAGGAAGCGTACCGACACTCATCGAGTCTTTGCGTTTGACCAGTTCGCGCGCGCGTTTGGCGGCGTCGCGTCCTTTTGCCGCCAGGAGTACTTGCGCCATAATCGCTTTGGCTTCGACGGGGTTTTCTTCGAGGTATTTGTTGAATTGCTCGGTAAAGAATTTTTGCACCAGCGGTCTGACGTAGCTGGAGCCGAGTTTGCCTTTGGTCTGACCCTCGAATTGCGGTTCGGGAACGCGCACGGAGACGATGGCGACAAGTCCCTCTTTACAATCTTCGCCGGTGATTTTCGTATTTTTCTCTTTGGCATTGGCGTTTTTGGCGATATACGAAGCGATGGAACGGGTTAAGCCGGCGCGGAAACCCGCCTCGTGCGTACCGCCTTCGGGCGTTTTGATATTGTTGACAAAAGAGAGAGTTTTTTCGCTGTCGGAGTCGTTGTACATCAATGCAATGTCGATCTCGATATCGTCGGCTTTGCCTTGGAAAAACTGCGGCGTGGTGATGGGCGTTTTGGTGTTCATATCTTCGACGAATTGTTTCAAGCCGCCTTCGAAATGATAACGCTCTTTGGTGCCGTCGCGTTCGTCTTTGAACTCGATCGTGATTTTGGGGTTGAGGTAGCAAAGCTCTTTGAAACGCTTCATTAGTATCTCTTTTTGGAAAGAGACGCTCTCGGTGAAGATTTCGGGATCGGGCCAAAACTCGATTTTGGTACCTGTTTTGCGCGTCGTACCGGTGATCTCGAGCGGCGCTTCGGGAATTCCGCGTTTGAAGTGTTGTTCGTGGATATGACCGTCGCGATAGACGGTCAGGTGCAATTCGGTAGAGAGTGCGTTGACGACGGAGACTCCCACACCGTGCAGACCGCCCGAAACTTTGTAGGTGTCTTTATCGAATTTCCCGCCCGCATGCAAAACGGTCAAGACGACCGTCGCCGCCGAAATCTTTTCGGTAGGGTGTTCCGCGACGGGGATTCCTCGGCCGTTGTCTTCGATGATTGCGGAACCGCTTTTGGTCAAGGTGACTTTGATCGTGTCGCAAAACCCCGCCATCGCTTCGTCGATGGAGTTGTCCACCACTTCGTAGACAAGATGATGCAACCCTTTGGTCGAGGTGTCTCCGATATACATTCCCGGACGCTTGCGAACCGCTTCGAGCCCTTTGAGTACTTTGATATTGCCGGCACCGTATTCAGCCATAGACGTTACTCCGTTTCGTTGAGTGTATAGTTAGATATTTTATCCAAAAAAGCTTAGAAATGCCCTTGTTTCGGGCATTTGCGGTAGTTTGAAATTTATTCGAGAAGCGTGCCCGATTGTAACTTACGCGTAACGACGGCATCGAGGGTGTCGATGTCGGCAAATTGGTTTCGAAGGTAAGCGTCGATACCGTACCTGCCTATCATGGCGGCGTTATCGCTACAATACTCGAGCGGTGCGAGCAACATCGTTTTCCCGAAATCGGCACATAGTTCGCCGAAAGCCTCTCGGATGGCGAGGTTCGCCGAAGCGCCGCCTACAATGGCGAAATCTTTTGTCGTATCGGTTTTGAAAATTTTTTTTGTCTTTTGCAGAAGATGCTTGATGACGGTAGCTTGAAACGACGCCGCCAGATCGCATTTGTCTTTGTGCGACATCGCATCGGCACCGCCCAGACTTTCGACCGTGAGTCTGACGGCGTTTTTAAGCCCCGAGAGTGAAAAAGCGATGCGTTTGTCGTTGCGTAATGGCACGGGAAGCGCAAAACGTTCGGGGTCGCCCTCTTTCGCCAATGCCTCGATAACGGGGCCTCCGGGATAGCCCAGTCCCATCATTTTTGCGGTTTTGTCGAAGCTTTCGCCCACACTGTCGTCGATGGAGGTGGCGAGAATCTCCATTTGTTCGAAAGAGTTCGCTCGCAGTACCATTGTATGACCGCCGGAGACCAGCAATATCAACAGGGGAAAATGCGACGGTTTTTCGATAAAGAGCGAATAGACGTGTCCTTTGAGATGGTGTACGTCGATGATCGGTATCTCCAGCAGCACGGCTACGGTTTTTGCCATGGCGATACCTTCCATCAGCGTTACGCCCAAACCCGGTCTATTGGTGACGGCAACCGCTTTGAGGGAGGAGAAATAGGGTTTTGCTTCTTCAAGCAGTTTGGGTAACGCCACCGCATGTAGTCTGCTGGCAAGCTCCGGTACGACTCCACCGTAGAGGCTGTGCTCTTTCTCTTGGGAGATCTTTTTATGCAAAAGCAATCGACGGCTTTCTATTTCGGTGACGGCGATAGAGCTGTCGTCGCAGCTGGACTCGATGCTGAGGATCATGAAAATCTCCTTTGGAGATTTTCAAGTGAAGAGTGAAGAGTGAAGAGTGAAGAGTGAAGGGTGAAGAGTGAAGGGTGAAGAGTGAAGAGTGAAGGGTGAAGGGTGAAGGGTGAAGGGGTTGGGTATGCGTTGCTTTGCAACGCTTTTATTAATTGGCGGATTTGTTCTTGGTTTTTCACTGTTTGCTCCTCATGCGTCATTTTTCAATAAAAGCTTTTCGAAGAAAAGCATACCGTAACTATTCTCTATTCACTCTTCACTGAAAAATCGGATAAGACCGATTTTTCTATCTCTTCCCATTTCCCGAATCCGCTTTCGGTATTGATATGTCCCGCATCGTGCAAAACGCGAAGCGATGCACCGTAGTGTTTGGCGATATGTGTCGCTTCTTTTACCGTAATCCAAGGATCGTTGTCGGAGACAAAGAGTGTTGCCTCTTCGGCGCAAAGGGTTTCGGGCATCGGGCACGGAAAGAAGCTTTTGAGTATCTCTTCGGAGGTGTGCAGGCTTGGCGGCGAGACCATAAAGAGGCGTTCGATTTGCGGTGCGATGCGCATCTCGCAGAGCCAAAACCACAGGGTATTGGCAAGCGAGTGGCACACTACCGTATCAGGTTTGAAATCTTCAAGGATCGCTCCGACCTCTTTAACCCATCGGTTTTTGGAAGGGTAGTGGGGATGTTGTATCAACGGAAAGCTCACCGTACCGTAACGTTTGGCAACCTCCATCGCCAGATGTGCTTGCCAGTGCGGATAGTCGCTACCGCCCCAACCGTGTAAAATAAGCACTTTCATGAGAATCTCCTAAGGAGATCTTCAAATGAGGAATGAGGAATGAGGAACGAAGAGTGAAGAGTGAAGAGTGTCGGTATGCGTTGCTTTGCGACGCTTCTATTGGATGAACTATTCTCTTTTGGGTTGCTTATTATGTGCTGCTCATTGTCCACCGTCTACTCCTCATAGCCTATCTTGGCTTTTCGAAAAAAAGCATACCATAACTCTTCGTTCTTCACTCTTATCTCTTCATTGCATAAGTTCTGACCTCCTTATCGATCGTGATAATGTCTTCAATACTGCTTGGAACGACATCTTCAAAATGCCTGTAGGCATCCAAGACTATCTTGCTCATGCCGAAAAAGCCGCATTGTCCTTTTTTAAACGCTTCGATGGCGACTTCGTTGGCGGCGTTGAGGACGACGCCGAGGTGGGGATGTGCCAAAAGGTGCGATTTGATACTCCATATCGGGTAGCGGTGTTCTTCGATGGGGGCGAAAGAGAGTTCGCCGATACCAAGGAGATCGACGGGCGAAAGGATCGGTTCTGTCACTTCGCCTTTGAGGGCGAAGGCGATGGGAAGTTTCATATCGACACCGGCAAAATGGGCGGTGGTGGAGCCGTCGACAAACTCGACCAGCGCGTGCACGATCGATTTTTTTTCGATCAGCGCATCGACATCGGCGGTACCGAAAAGCCATTTCGCTTCGAGGAGTTCGAAGAGTTTGTTGGTCATGGTGGCGCTATCGACGGTGATCTTGTCTCCCATCGACCAGTTGGGGTGTTTGAGAGCATCGGCAAAGGTCGCCGTTTTCATCTCCTCTATCTCCCACTCTCTAAAAGCGCCACCGCTAGCGGTGATGTAGAGTTTGCGAAAAGGTCGGTTGTTTAGCAGATACCATAAACCGAAATGTTCGCTGTCAATCGGCGTAATCAGCGACATATCGATAAACTCCCCCGCCACGACCAGCGATTCTTTGTTGGCAAGGGCGACTTTTTTACCGAGTCGTGTCGCTTTGAGGGTGGGGGCAAGCCCCGCATAGCCGACCAGTGCATTGACTATAGTTGGGCTTTGCGACTCCTCTATGATCGAAAGGATTCCTTCCGTACCGACACGCACATCGGAGTGGTTGACGCGCGCTTTGTCTTTTTCGCGGGCAATGGCGACCGTTTTGGGGGAGAACGCGGCGATTTGTTCGTTGAGCAAGTCGATATTGTTTCCCGCCACCAGCGCTTCGACTTCGATATTGTAGTGTTTCGCCACCGCCAACGTATTGACTCCGATCGAGCCTGTGGAGCCGAGCAGTACGATGCTCTCTTTCATTGTAAAGAGTCCTTAAAGAAAGGCACGCAGGGCGATTACCATCATCGGCGCGCCGAAAAGATAGCCGTCGATACGGTCGAGAATCCCTCCGTGTCCGGGGAGTAGATCGCCGCTGTCTTTGACCCCCGCTTGGCGTTTGAGGTAGCTTTCGAAGAGATCGCCGAAGACCGATGCGACGGAAGTAAGCAATGTCACGACGAAAGCGATCCATCCCGGAGCGACATATAGCCCTACATAAGTGCCCGCCGCCGTAGCGAATACGATACCGCCGATCACTCCTTCAAGCGTTTTGTTGGGGCTGGTGTCCGAAAACTTCGTTTTGCCTATTGCTTTACCGGTAAAAAAGGCCATCACATCGGTCAGCGCCACGGTGACCAATAGCCAAAACATCGCTTGGATACCGAAATCTTCGTAGAGAATCAAAAAGAAAAAGATGCCGCTAAGCGGGTAGAGAAACGGCAAAATCAAGCGTCGGTCGAAATTGTGCAAATAGGCGATGGCACCGCCGAAAATGATCGCTACGAAGTAGAAAAGATCGTCGGGATTGGGATAGACGTATGTGACAAGCCACAATACGCTTGCCCAAAAATACGCCGAAGGTCCTTTGAGATTGAAAAGTTTCATCGCTTCGTAAAAAGCGAAATGATAGATCAGACCCAAAAAGAGCCACATGACGAAAAAGTTGTCGAGCCAACCGATAAATCCGACGACGGCAAGAAGCCCGATACCCGTTAGCCAGCGTTTTTTGTGATCCGTAAAAAGTTTCATGCGATATCCGTAGCGTAAAGGTTGTGGCGATTATACCATAAACGGCGTTAGTTACTCCCGTATCTCCACCCCTTCTTTAAGTACGGGGATTGTTTGGTATTTGTCATACTCGACATGTGCGCCTTCTTGTATTTTGACGAATTTGCGTTTGGTATAATCGACCAGATAGTTGCCCGGTTTGTCGGTGGAAAAATCCGCACAAAGTTTTGCAGCCGCTTGCAAAACGGTATCGGGGAGGTTTTGTTTGTCGGTACGGATAATGACATGCGAACCGGGAATGTCTCGTACATGCATCCAAATATCGTTACTTTTGGCGGCTTTGAGGAGCGCTTGGTTTTCTCTGGCGTTACGTCCCACCATCACCTTATAATCTTCGATCCAAAAGAGTTCGCCTTCTTTGAATTTCTCTTTTTTGCGCCGGGCTTTGCCGCGTTTGGGTGCGAGCAGTTCGATGTCGTAAAGCGTTTTTGCCTGCGCAAGGGCGTAAGCGATATTTTCGTAAAACGCCTTTTTTTCCATAAGATTATCGCGTTCGATATGAACGTTTGCGGCTTTGTTGCGTGCGCGTTTGGCAAGGTTGAAATAGTAGTCTCCCATGCGGGCGGGTTTGATGCTTTCGGGAAGGGGGATCACGATGCGATTGCCTTCGAAATCGACGGTTTCGAGAACCTTGTTGTAGGGTTCGATACGGTGTAGATTTGCCAAAACGAGCGTGGCGTAATGCGTATAGATCTCCGCTTCCTTTTTTAGCTGTGTTTCGTCGGGCAGTGCGTTTATCGCACGGGCGATGGTTTCGATCTTTTTTTCGATACGTTGGATATGCTGTTTTTTAAGCGCTTCGAGACGTTGTTTTTCGAATACGGCAAAACGTGTTTCGAGTACGGTATCGATCTCCTCCGGCGCTATTGTCTCTTCCGTCGCTTCGTATTTTTGTTTGCGCGGTGGAAGGGGTTGTAAGATGACGCCGGGGCGTACGACGCGAAAAGAGCTTTGCGCGTCGATATGACGTAGCGCTTCGAGGATACGATTTTCTTCGTCGAGCAAAATGGCGTTGGTATGGCGTCCGGTAAACTCCAACTGGAGTATTGTGCGTCGGCTCTTGTACGCACTTCGACTCGCCACATGCAACCGTAAGATGCGATCGTTTCTCTCGACTTCCGCTTTGAACAGTTTTCCTCCGGAGAGGAGCGAGTGCAATAGCGTGTCGAAAGGAGCGTTGAAACCTTGGGCGGGACGCTTGGAGGGCGCTTTGTAAACGGTACTGTGTCCGCGCGTCATATCAAAACGGTAAGCGTGCGTTTTGTCGAATACGATTTCGATCGTGTTCTCTTCGACACGTCTGGCGCGCGTAATGTGTTCGAATCCATTCAACCGTTCGGCGACGGCTTGAAGTTCGCGATATTTCATGGATGCCCCTTTTCGGTGCCCGTAGTCGCGCACCGAATATCGGGTGGCATTTTAGCATATTTTACGTTTTTATGAGAGGATTGTTCCGATCGAGAAAATACTAATGCATATTTCGATATAATCCGCACAATTATCTACGAAGGATATACCCATGGGTCAGACAATCACCGAAAAGATCTTCTCCGAACACGCAGGACGCGAAGTCAAAGCGGGCGAGATCGTGCGCGTCGATATCGATATGATCATCGGTAACGACATCACCACGCCTATCTCGATCCGCGCCTTTGAAGAGAGCGGCGCGACGAAGTTGGCGCGCCCCGATAACTTCTGTATCGTGATGGATCACTACATCCCCGCCAAAGATATCGCTTCGGCGAACCAAGCCAAGATCAGCCG
>JALVPA010000169.1 GCA_027026055.1 Campylobacteraceae bacterium
GCGTAACGCGATGCAAAATATGGAGGAGGTCGAAGGACTCAAATTCCTCTTTAGTAAAATGCTCAAGACCAAAAATAACGACGAGTTTCTCTCCTTGATGAACGAGGGAGCGTAAGAGAATGAGGAGTTAGGAATTAGAAATTAGGAATGAGGAATGAGGAATGAGGAATGAGGAACCGAAGAGTAAAGAGGTGAGGGTTGTGGAGGCGGGACTTTAGTCCCGCAATAGAGTGATAAGCGAAGAGAGAAGAGAGAAGAGTTTCGGTATGTCCTCCTTCAAAACATTTTATAGCATAAAATTTCGTTGCCCGTTATCTGAAAAGTAGGTCGGTAGCGTGAAGGTAGGAGTTTTCGATTCGGGGCTGGGCGGATTGACCGTGGTTAAGGAGATACTCTCCGAATTGCCCGAAGCGGAACTTTTCTACATTGCGGATACCGCACATGCGCCTTACGGCGATAAAACCCACGAACAGATCAAACAGTACGCTTATCGAATCACCCGTTATTTTATCGACACGCATGCCATCGATGCGTTGGTAGTGGCATGTAACAGCGCTACGACAGCTGCCATCGCATATCTCCGCGCGCAATTTCCCGAACTCGTTATCGTAGGTACGGAACCGGGTATCAAGCCCGCCGTTGCTGCTACGAGAAGCGGAAAAGTAGGGGTTTTGGCGACGCAAGCGACGTTAAATAGCGAAAAGTACCGTGTATTGGCAAAAAAGACGGCGGGTAAAAAATCCATAGAAATCTACGAACAAGCTTGTTCTGGACTTGCCGAAGCGATAGAAAACGAAGAGAATCTTTCCGAGAAGACAGAAGCGTTGTTACACGAGTGGCTCGCTCCGATGCGTGAGGCGAAAGTCGATACGATCGTATTGGGGTGTACACACTATCCCGTCATCGCCAACGAGATCAAACGAATTTATGCGAAAGAAGTGACACTCGTCGAGACGGGCGCAGCGATTGCCAAACGATTAAAGACGCTACTTTATACATCCTCGGTGAGTCGTTCGCATACGGTGCGAAACAAAGCTTTACATCTCTATGCCACAGGCAAAATCTCTCGAAAAAGCGCCGAGCGCATTTTGCACGATTCCGTTGATTTCGAACCCTTGTCGCTTTAATCCGTAGCAACCGATAAAGCAAGCGCATACTCTCCATAACTATCAATTATTACTATTTAAAAAAAGCATAAATTCTTATAAGATAATATTTATATAAGTTTTTTAAGAATAGAATGAAGAGAGAAAACCTCGAAAGGAGCGCCACAATGTCTTCAATGAGACCGTACGGTTTGTTGGTAATGCTGGCGGCTGCGTGTACGGTAGCGTTACATGCGGAGCATGTCGATATTACCGAGGGGTTGCCCTATGTGGACGTGACCGACGAAAAGGGTCGCACTTACAGAATAGAGCGCGAACAACGTCCGGGAAGTTATCTGACCAATACCTATGCGTTGACATCACGTCCCTCGCCGCCTTTTTTTGTACAACCCTTTGAGGTAACGGAAGATGTCGAAACCTTCGGTGAGTTGGAACTCCTCGACTTTATCAAGCAACGTAAAGGGGTCTTTATCGATGCGCGACTACCGAATTGGTACTACAAAGCGGCGATACCGACGGCGGTAAACATTCCGTTCAAGCTTTTTTTGAGTGATACGCCGGAACGAAAAAAGATACTCGAATCGTTTGGCGTCGTATTTGACGAGACGGACGAGCCCGATTTTTCGCATGCCAAAACCTTGCTTTTGTATTGTAACGGTGCGTGGTGCGGGCAGTCGCCTACGGCGATACGCGCTTTGATGGAGATGGGGTATCCCGCAGAGAAACTCAAATATTATCGCGGCGGAATGCAATCGTGGCAACTGCTCGGTTTGACCACAATCGTACCGAAAAAAAAGGAGTGACCGATGAGACGTTTATTGTATCTCGCAATGGCTTTTGGCAGCTTACTTTTTGCAAGTCGTTACGATAAGGTTAAAATCACGCCCAATATCGCCTATATCTATGTCTATCATAAAGGAAAAGCGGTCAAGATTCATCGTATCCAAGATACCAAGAACAAATTGACGGGAGAGTATGCGAAGACTTATCGTCCGGGACATCCCATACAACCGATAAAAGCGGCACCGGGAGTACGGACGATCGGCGAAGTGGAACTGCTCGATTTTTTGAAACGTAAAGTCAATAAAAAACGCGGTGTTTTGGTGGACCTGCGCAGTAAGGAGTATTATAAAAAAGAGTCGATTCCCGGTGCGGTCAATATCCCTTTTAGGGTCATCTACGATCCTGACAAAATGGAAAAGATCTTGCGTGTGCTTGGCGCGAAACGATTGGCGGACGGGAGTTTGGATACGACGCAAGCCAGGGATATCGCGGTCTATTGTCACGGTCTGTGGTGTAACAAGTCGGCAAAATTCATACGCAAATTGATCGAACTCGGGTATCCGCCCGAAAAGATACTTTACTATCGCGGTGGATTTCAGATGTGGAAAATTCTCGGCTTTACCACCGTTACGAATTAAACGAAAGGATCGAGGATGAAGCTATCGTTCGAAAAGGTGTTGATATCGTTGGTGGCGGTTGTGTTCGCTCTGGTGATCTATCTGGTTGTTTCGTACAATATGATTCAGCAAGATGTTCGTATTGCCGACGTGATACCCGAAGAGACGCTACGGCAACCTTCGCAATCCGATACGACAAAATCGTATCTCGATGCGTTGGAGTCGTACGGAGAAGATAAAGATGTCAAAGTCGATCCGACCGAAGAACGGCATGTCAATACCGTAAAAGTCAATGCGGAGATTGAAGAGACGGATATCGACAAAGTCGTGGAAACGAATGCGAAAGAAGCGTATGAAAAGGCACTGGAGGCTTACGACGAATCGTCGAATCGTGTCGTAGCTCAGAACAAAGAGGAGGAGGCGTTGGAAGATATTTCCGAACAACCCCAACAAAACGGCGATACGATCGCCGGCGATCTCGATGCGATTATCGGAGAGTGATCAGAGCAATCCGACCGCTTCTTTGACTTTACCTAACTTTTCACGTGCGATGCGTTGGGCTTTACGCGCACCTTCGCGAAGGATCTCATCTACCACTTCGGGATGCGCCAGATAGTAGGCGCGTTTTTCGCGCGCTTCGGCGAGCTCTATCCAAATCAGCTCTTTGAGGTACTTTTTGAAATGTCCGTACCCCTCTTTGCCGCTTTCGTAACGTTCTTGTAATGCCTTTTTGCCTGCATTGTCCAAAAAGAGCGAGGCGATGGCGTAGACGTTGCATTTTCTCCAGTCGAGTGGTTCGCCGAGGGGTGTGGAGTCGGTGACGATCTTATTGCAGCGTTTTTGAAGCGCTTTTTCACTCTCCGGAAAAAGATCGATGGCGTTGCCGTAACTTTTACTCATCTTTTGTCCGTCGATACCGGGGATCGTCGCCACTTCCTCGTCGATCATCGCTTCGGGCAATACAAAGAGTTCGCCATATTCGTTGTTGAACTTCACGGCGATGTCGCGCGTGATTTCCAGATGCTGCTTTTGATCTTTGCCTACGGGCACCTTTTCGATATCGAAAAGCAAAATATCGGCCGCCATCAAGACGGGATAGCTAAAGAGCGCATGCGAAGGTGCGATCCCTTTGGCTACTTTGTCTTTGTAACTGTGCGCGCGCTCCAAAAGCCCCATCGGCGTAAACTTCGACAATATCCAATAGAGCTCCGTCACTTCCGGAACGTGGCTTTGTACCCAAAAAACGCACTTTTGAGGATCGATACCCACCGAGAGATAGTCGATCGCCGCATCGATCGTATAGCGTCGCAACGTTTCGGCATCCGTAGAGGAAGTAAGCGAATGATAATTGGCGATGAAAGTGAACAACTCGTGTTCTTCTTGGAGTTTGACCATCGGTTTCATCGCACCGAAGTAGTTTCCGATATGAAGTCTTCCCGAAGCTTGAATTCCCGTAAGTACGCGCATACATTCTCCTACAGTATCTTCTCGCCGATGAGTTGCTCGGTACGGCGATAGTTTGTGAAATTATAGCAGGTGAATAACGAATTATCCCCAAGATTTCGGCGGAATTTACGACAAATGTGTCATGAGACGGCGATTTTTGCGAAGAGGTGCGACTACGCATCGTCCGTATCGTCTCGTTCTCCGCGTTTGCGTGCGACTATCTGTAGCGGTACGCCTTCGAAGTCGAACTGTTCTCGTATGAAGTTGGCAAGGTAACGCTTGTAGCTGAAGTGCAAAAACTCGGGTCGGTTGACCACCAAAGCGATACGCGGCGGTTTGGTAGCGTATTGGGTAGCATATTTGATTTTGACAACCGCACCGTGATGAGAGGGGACATGGTGGCGCCTAATGGCGGCTTTGATTACTTCGTTGAGTGTGGAAGTGGGAATACGCTGCGTATAGCGTCGGTAAATCGCCGTAATATGATCGAGAATCTTTTGTACGCGCATACCGGTCTTCGCCGACACGGTAATAAGCGGTGCGTAGTGTAAAAATTTGAAACTGTCTCTAATCTCTTCAACCGTCTCTTCGTAGCTCTTTTCGCCGCGTATATCCCATTTGTTGGCGACGATGAGTGCACCGAGTTTGTATTTGTCGATGAGTCCCGCGATGCGTTCGTCCAGTTCGGTGACCCCTTCGGCGGCGTCGATGACAAGCAGCGCGATATCGGCGCGTTCGAGCATCGATTCGGTTCGCATCAAGGCGTACTTTTCGATCCCTTCGATTTTGCCTCGACGTCTGATCCCCGCCGTATCGACGAAGGTGATCTCGAATTCGTCGTGTTCGATCGTCTCGTCGATAGGATCGATAGTAGTGCCGTCTTTTTCGCTCACGACGCTACGTTCCTCACCTACCAAAGCATTGAGCAGCGAACTTTTACCCGTATTGACACGCCCGATAATGGCCACTTTGATGTTGTGATCGTCTTGCTCGTTTATCTCCGAAGTCTCTTCGGCGAACGGATCGACAAAGTCGTCCTCTTCGAGTGTCAAGGGCGGCTTTTCTTCTCTGGGCGGGATATGTTTTTCCAGCCATGCGTAAAAGTCGTTGAAATAGCGATTGTGACTGACGGAAAGGGGAAAAATGGCATCGGCTCCGAATTCGTAAAAATCGAAAAAGCGCGTCTCGTACTCTTTGTCGTTGTCGATTTTATTGACCAGTAGCGCTATCGGCTTGCCGAGTTTTTGAAGACGATAAAAGAGCTTTTTGTCCGTTTCGTCGGGCAGTTGTTTGCCGTCGACCATATAGAGGATGATATCGGCCTCTTCGGCGGCTCTGAGCGAAAAGGCGGCGACCTTCTCAAATAGTGTATCGGAGTAGTCGATGCCGCCCGTATCCAGAAGGATAAAATCTCTGTTTTCACTGATGGTTACAAGGCGTTTTTTGACATCGCGTGTCGTACCGCTTATGTCGGAGACGATGGCGTCACGTTGGCGTGCCAAACGATTGTAAAGCGAACTTTTTCCGACATTGGGACGACCGAGTACGGCGACTTTTTTTAACGATGGTGTTTGCATTTTCATTTCTTTCGGATTGGTTTGTTCGACGGAAACCGTATGCGGATTGCTTCGGCGACATTATACCATATTTGCCGTATCGCTTCGGGCTTCGTTTCGAGAAGAGGTTTGTTCCGTAAGCGAAGGAAGACTCTCCACATAGATACTTTGCGAAGGAAACGCAAATGCGCTGCCGTGTTTTTCGACGATTTGCATGATATGCACCTGTATCTCTTCGCGTATCGCGAGGTATTTTTCCCACTTTGCTGTCGCCGTGAACGTGTAGATAAAGATATCCAACGACGATGCGCCGAAGTTGTCGAAATAGACCATAAGCGACTCCTTACGGCTGATACCTTCGTGCTGCGTAAGCATCTTTTCGATATCGCGTTTGATAGCGAGCAGTTGCTCGGAGGTGGTGTCGTAAGTCAAACCGATATGCATCTTGATACGGCGGACCCCGCGTCTGGAGAAGTTTTCGATGGGTTGATTGGCGATCATTTGATTGGGAACGGTAACGAGACTTTTGTAAAAGGTGCGGATTTTGGTCGTACGCATACCGATATCTTCCACGACTCCTTCTACGCCTCCCACTTTGACCCACTCGCCGATACGTATGGAGCGGTCGATAAGTAGAGCAAACGAACCGAAAAGATTGGCCGCGGTATCTTTGGCCGCCAATGCAAACGCCAAACCGCCGAGTCCGAGAGACGCTATCAATGCCGTAACGTTGATACCCCATAACTCCAATATCGATGCGAACCCTACGCCGGCGATCAAAACTTTCAAAATCGCCAAAATAAAATTTCCCATCTCTTTGGAAAGATCGCTGTTGAAGCGCGCCATCGCATCGTAAAGAAGTTCGCGAAGCGCATCGGTAATCGCTAAAATCGCCCAAAAGAGCGCGAAGGTTGCCATCGTATCGAGAATACGCGAGACGAGAGGAGTCTCTTTGAATATCAGTAAAAAGAAAAGATGCAGTGCGATGATGACGAAAACGAAGCGTAGCGGTCTTTTGAGCGCGCCGATGATACGATCGTCGAGATAAGTTTCGGTACGCTTGGCGAATTTGTGTAAAATTTCCAAAATGACGTAGGTAAAAAATTTGCGTAGCATCAGCACGAGAAAAAAGACAACGACGGCCAAAAGAAGATTGGCGATCGGAATGTCCCATATCGTTTGTTGGAAAAACGCTCCGTAACGCGAGGTGTAGACGGGATTGAGAAGTTGTTGGATCTGTACGGCAAGTGTCTCGTCGAGATTGTCCATCATCTCCAACGACTTTTGGGTGAGGTTGAGATCCAGCGTAGCGTTTTTGTCCATATCGATTTGCCCCGATGACGTGCTTTGTTGTGAGAATTATAGTACAATAAAACTCTTAGGAAGGAGAGAATATGATCAAAAGCTTTCTTTTTGTACTGTTATTGCCGTTTGTCTATTGTTCCGAAGCGGTCGCGGCGAAAGAGACGAAAGTTCTTTATAAAGTCGCATTCGGGATTTTCGGAGAGATGGGGCGTGCGGAAGCGAGATTGCATATCGACGAAAACGACTACTATACGATCGAAATTCACGCCTATGCGACGGGGCTGGCGAAAACCTTGTCTAAAAACAGACAAGAGACGCATATCAGTCGTGGTGTCGTGCGAGACGGCATACTATATTCGCAACGTTACGAAGTGATAAAAAGCTACGGAAAAAAAGTTATTTACAAACGTTACGACATCGATGAAAAAAAACGTAAGATAGAGAAATATTTTTATGCCAAAAAGAACGGCACGATCTACAAAGAGGGGCGACAGAGGCTTTCGTATTGGACACGAAACGATCTGTTGACGCTCTATTTCAATATCCACCGTCTCATCCCAGACAAAAAGAAACCCGGCCGTTATCTTTTCCGTGCCGTCGGAGCGGAGAGGCAAAACGGTACGGTGGAAGTGTTCGTACCGAATGTGCGCGAACGCCAAAGCTATATCGATACGTTGGGAAAAGGCGATTTTTGGTACATTACGGCGATTATCCATCAAAAGATCTTCGATAGCGATCGCGGAGAGTTGATGTTGGCCGTCGATAAAGAGGGCATTACGCAAAAAGCCGTTTTGAAAGATTTGATTATGTTCGGCGATTTGGTTGCCGAAAGAATCGAATAATGATACCAAAGAAAGGTAGAGCCTCTTTTGGATATACTTCCGTCCGATTTTAATTGGAGTGAGTTCCGTAAGTGAAACAAACGATCAAAAACCTCGATCGCGGTATCGTGCTGATGCTCTTGGCATCGTTGACCTTTGCGGTGATGGGCGGGTTCGCCAAAATACTGACCCGAGAACTGCCCGCGCTCGAAGTTGCTTTTTTTCGCAATATTTTCGGTGTAGCGATTATCGCCGTTTCCATTTGGAAGTCGCCGCTTCGACAAAAAGGCGGCAAACCGCTGCTGCTTTTTTTTCGCGGTGCGATGGGCTTTTTGGCGCTTTTGGCCTATTTCTATATCATGGGCAAAATACCGCTCGGCGAAGCGATTACGTACAACAAAACCTCCCCGCTTTTCGTCGCTTTTTTCGCATGGCTTTTTTTAAGAGAAAAGCTTCACCCCAGCGCCGTTTTTGCGTTGGTTCTCGGTTTTGTAGGAATCGTACTGATTGCCAAACCCGAAGGAGGTGGCTTTGACAAATACGATCTGCTCGGCATCTTTTCGGGTATCGGTGCGGCACTTGCCTACACCTCCATTCGGGAACTGCGCAAACACTACGATACGCGCGCGATTGTCATGAGCTTTATGGCGGTGGGGACATTGGGACCGCTATTTTTGATGATCGTCGGCAGTTTCTTCGATGCGCCGGAAGGGTGGGATTGGATTATCGCACCGTTTGTGATACCGCAGGGATGGCAGTGGCTTTATATCGTCATGGTGGGCACAAGCGCCACGGTTTCGCAACTGCTGATGACCAAAGCGTACGAACTCACCAAAGCGGGTATCGTCGGTACGATCAGCTATACCAATATCCTCTTCGGCGTGATTATCGGCACCGCGCTTGGCGATCCGCTTCCGGATATGCAAACCACTTTGGGTATAATAGCGGTAATAGCTTCCGGTTTGATCGTAGCGTTGGTCAAAGAGAAAAAGGAGTCGTAATGGGAGCGCTAAAAGAGGAGTACCTACCGCACTATACCTACGAAGAGTATCGCGAGTGGGAGGGCGATTGGGAATTGATAAAGGGGATGCCGTATGCAATGGCACCCGCACCGTCGATTCGGCATCAGCGTATCAGCCAAAAGCTTGCATACCTTTTGGAAGAAGCGTTGCGGCAATGCAAGCAGTGTCTTGCTCTGGTAGCGGTTGATTGGAAGATCGCCGAGGATACGGTGGTGCAACCCGACAATCTCGTCATCTGTCACACCCCGCGGCATGCAGCCTATTTGACGCAAGCGCCGACTTTGATCTTCGAGATCCTGTCACCTTCGACGCGAACGAAAGATACGGGGCTGAAGTTTTCACTCTATGAGCGCGAGGGCGTACGATACTATGCGATTATCGATCCCGATGATCGGATCGTCAAGATCTATCGTCTCAATAGCGAAGGGCGCTATATAAAAATGGCGGATGTATATGAAGAGACGATCGCTTTTGTGTTGGACGGATGCGATATCTCGATCGATTTTTCGAAGTTATGGAGTTAACGATGATACTGATAGCCGGACCGTGCGTACTGGAAAGTAGAGAGAATGTCATGCGCATCGCCGAAGCGCTTAAACCGTACGAAGAGGACTGTACGAAAGCGTTTTATTTCAAAGCGAGTTTCGACAAAGCCAATCGCACCTCATTGGAGAGTTTTCGCGGTCCCGGGCTTGATGAGGGGCTGAAGCTACTCGATGAAGTCAAACGCACCTTCGGATACAAAATATTGACCGACGTGCACGAATCGAATCAACCCTCCGTTGTAGCGGAGGTTGCCGATGTATTGCAAATCCCCGCCTTTTTGTGTCGCCAAACCGATTTATTGGTTGCGGCGGCGAAAACCGGCGCGATTGTCAATATCAAAAAGGGACAGTTTCTCGCACCCCAAGCGATGGAACATTCGGTCGCCAAAGTGTTGCGCACGCGCGGTTTTGAAGGAGAGGCGAACTACGAAACTTCCGAAAGATACGGCGTATGGCTCACCGAGCGCGGTACGACGTTCGGTTACGGCAATCTTGTCGTCGATATGCGTTCACTACCTATCATGAGAGAGTTCGCTCCCGTTATCTTCGATGCGACCCACTCGGTACAGATGCCCGCAAGCGGCGGTAAAAGTAGCGGCGGCGATAGTCGCTTTGTCCCTTATTTGGCACGTGCCGCGGCGGCGGTCGGTACGGACGGCTTTTTTTTCGAAACCCATTTCGATCCGAGCATCGCATTGAGTGACGGACCCAATATGATCGCCCTGCAGGCGCTTGAGACGCTCTTAGAAC
>JALVPA010000170.1 GCA_027026055.1 Campylobacteraceae bacterium
CGCTATTGAAGGTTTTTGCCGAAGCGGGCTACAAACAAGAGGTGGGTCCGGGAGTGTACGATATCCATTCGCCGCGTATTCCGAGTGTCGAAGAGATCGTCGCACAGATACGAAAACTGCTTGAAGTGCTCCCCGCAAAACAGCTTTGGATCAACCCCGATTGCGGTCTGAAAACCCGCCGATACGAAGAGGTGATTCCCGCATTGGAGCATATGGTCGAAGCGGTGCGCACCGTACGCAAGGAGTTGGGGATATAGTCTCGCGCTTATTCCTCGGATTTGATTTCGATCAGCTCTTCGAGAAGCTCCGTCGCTTCGGCTTCGTCCATCTCGTCGCGGTTGATCTCCTCGACGATGGCGAAACATTCCGTGCGCATGTCGCGCATCTCTTCGAGATCTTTTTTATCTTCCGTAGAAGCGTTTTTAGTTTTATCTATTTTGGCAAAAAGCGCGTCTATCTCCGCTTCGAGATCGGGTAAAAGTTCGTTTTCTATCAAGTTTTTCAATTTTTCGGTGGCTTTCATGATTTTCCTATCGGACGTTATATGTAGCATTATAGCGCAAAACAATGAACAATGAGTAGTGAGGAATGAGGAACCGAATTGAGTGAAGAGTTGAGAATGAAGAGTGATGAGTGAAGAGTGAAGGGTGAAGAGTGAAAAGATTCGGTAGGTTTTTTTGAATGAGGAAGCGAGGTTTTCGAGTCGGTTTAGGCAATAGCTATGGTTTGCTTTAGATTTTGTCTAACGGCGTGAGTGAAGTAGATTTCCTACAAGTTTGCGTCGGTTTTACTTTGACCAAAAGAAAATCGAGAGTTTGCTACAGATTTGAGTGTTTTGGCATGAGTTGAACGAGGGAGTTTACAAAAAGCGTAAATGACCGAGTGAAACGAAGCCAATCACTCAAAGATGTAGTGAAGGCTCGGTTTTATTAGTGGCAGCCGCAGCTACCGCCGCTATGCCCGCCGCTTGCCGCGCCGCTTGCCGCACCCGCACCGGTGGAGCATGCGCTCACGCCCGGAGGCGTGGTGGGCTGGATGGCGGCGTTGTCCGCCGCACCCTCTTCGAGGACTTCTTCAACAAAACTCCATAGTTTGTTCGCCGCTTCTTGATAGCGTTTGGCGGTTTCGGAGTCGGGTTTGTGATAAACCACCGGATGCCCGGTATCGCCGCCCACTCTGATCGCAGGCTCGATGGGGATACGCGCCAGCACTTGCGTATCGTACTCTTTTGCGACCGGTTCGGTCGTCCCCATACCGAAAATATCGGACTCTTCGCCGCAGTTGGGGCAGATGAAACCGCTCATATTTTCGATGATACCCGCCGTGGGGATATGCAACTTTTTAAACATATCCAAAGAGCGACGCGAATCGTCCAACGATACCTCTTGCGGCGTCGTAACGGTGATACCCGCCGTTACCGGTACCGACTGCGCCAGCGTCAACTGCGCGTCACCCGTGCCCGGAGGCATATCGATAACGAGTACATCCAACTCCGACCAGAGAATGTCTCTGAGGAACTGTTCGATCGCCTTCATAATCATCGAACCGCGCCAGATCAGCGATTGACCGGGCTCCATCAACGACCCCATCGACATCACTTCGACACCGTAAGCTTTCAAAGGCAACACTTTGTTGCCCTGAATTTCGGGTTTTTGCTCTTCCAATCCCATCATACGAGGGATATTGGGACCGTAGATATCGGCGTCAAGCAAGCCTACTTTTTTACCCTGCATCGCCAAAGCGATGGATAGGTTGACCGATGTGGTCGATTTACCCACGCCTCCCTTTCCGGAGCTGACCATCACGAAGCTTTTGATGTGCGGCGCGATGTTTTTGCCGCTGATGGTGTTGCTCATTTGCTTGGGGGGCTTGGGTGCGTTGATATGTATATCGATCGTCTCGAACCCCGCTTTTTTCAGCTCTGTCGTCGCATCGTGCAGTATCTGTTGTTTCACCTCGTCCGCCGATGAGGTGATGTCGATCGTGACGGAGACTTTATCTCCGTCCGCTTCGATATCTTTGACGAAATCAAACGTCACGATATCTTTGGTAAATCCGGGATAGATGACGTTTTTAAGCGCCTCCAATACCTTTTCTTTTGTCATGAATGACTCCTGTCGTTACGAAATTTGATATTTGAGTTATACCCGTAGAAACTTAAACGATGTTGAAAAATATAGATTTAAGAGTATTTTTCTCTTAATTCAATAAATTTGTACGATTTAGCTCTTTTCGATTTAAGAAACTATAAGTTTTTGCTTGTATAATCCGTTACAATTCGATACACACGAGGTGACTTTTGTCCGAGACGACACTCATCCTGTTGGGTGCGGGAAACGCTACGCGTTTCGATGCGCCCGTCAAAAAACAGTGGCTCTATATCGGCAACGAACCGCTTTGGCTTACGGTGGCGAAACGCTTCGAACGCAGCGGGCTTTTCGATGACATTGTCGTGACGGGAAGCGGTGACGAACTGCACTATATGAAACATTTCGCCGACTATACCTTCGTCGAAGGAGGCACATCGCGCCAAGCTTCCCTGAAAAACGCATTACGAAAAGTGACAACTCCGTATGTCATGGTCAGCGATATTGCGCGCGCCTGCGTCTCCGATACGCTATTGCGACGCCTCTACGACGCCAAAGAAGACGCAGCGTGTATCGTACCTTATCTTCCCGCAACCGATACCGTTTATATGGACGATACGCCGATCGATCGAACGCGCGTTAAACTGATTCAAACCCCGCAACTGAGTCGCACGGAGATACTTGTACGCGCACTTGAGAACGATACGGAGTTTACGGACGACAGCTCCGCAATCGCCGCACTGGGAAAAAAAGTGCTTTTTGTCGAAGGGGAAACACGTGCGCACAAACTTACGAAAATAGAAGATTTGGCGAAGCTTCCCTGCCTTCAAGCGCCGGATTCGACACTCCGCGTCGGCTACGGTATCGATATTCATCCTTTCGAAGCGAACAAAACGATGAAGCTTTGCGGTATCGCCATCGAAAGTGTCGATTACGGTTTCAAAGCGCACAGCGACGGCGATGTCGCTATCCATGCAATCATCGATGCGCTCTTGGGTGCGGCGGGTATGGGCGATATCGGGGAGCTTTATCCCGATACCGATACAGCGTACGCGAACGCCGACTCCACCGCATTGTTGCAAGATACGCTCTCTCACATCCGCATATGCGGTCTCATACCCGTGCATCTGGATATAACGATCTTGGCGCAAGCGCCGAAACTCTCCCCTTATAAAGCGGCGATGCGACGCAAGCTCGCCGAGTTGACGGGGCTGGCGACCCACCGTATCAATATCAAAGCGACCACCGCCGAAAAACTCGGTTTCGTAGGACGCAAAGAGGGCGTTACGGTACATGCGACCGCCGCACTCAAGCCTTACGACTGGACAATCCACCTCAAGGAACGAGACCTATGAAGATCATCATTGTGGAAAACGAACTCTACCTGGCACAAAGCATTGCCGCCAAACTCGGTGAAAACGGTTTCGATACGGAAATCTACAGTTCCATCAAAGAGGCGATGCAAAGCGAAGGCGACGTCTATTTGCTGTCGACAAACCTACCCGGACAAAGCGTCACCCCTCTTATTACGCAATTTCGCGACAAGATTATCATTTTGATGGTAAACTACATCAACAACGATACCGTGGGCGAACCGCTCAAGCTGGGGGCGAAAGACTATATCGTCAAACCCTTTATGATCGAAGAGTTGTTACGAAAAATCGAACACTACCGCGAATATCAAGATCTCAAAAAAGAGGTGCAACTCTATAAAAGCTATATCGACAACTTTCTGGGCGAAATCGAAACCGACTTCGACGCATCTACACTCAACACTCCCGTCGTCATCCATACCAATTACCCAAGACTAATCGACAAAATCGTCTTTGCCTATGCCGAGACGATCGACAAACCTTTACGGATGATACGCCTTTCGCAAGAAGAGTGGAAAGAAAAAATCGCCGCCGTCCATCCGCGTGCGCTACTCTATCTGACCGACGCGCACGCACTCAAACAAAACGATTTGGATACGTTGTGCGACATTCTTAAAGAGTACGACTTTATTTTAAGCACGACCAACACGATCGAAACCCCTTTTCCCACACTAACACTCACCACCGAATCGAAACTTTACGATCAAAACGAAATCCTCACTATCGACGATTATGTCAAATATATCGTCAACAATTTCCAATACAAACTGCCCGATACCGAACTAAGCAAAAAACTCGGTATCTCGCGCAAAAGCCTTTGGGAAAAGCGCAAAAAATTCGGCCTGTTCAAAAAAAAATAAGGAGTGCGTATGGCACGCAAATCTCTCTATATCGACACCGAAGCGCTCTCCACGCTCGCTCTTGTCGAAGCGGGGCTTATCGCACCCGTGACGAAACTAATGAATAGCAAAGAGGCCGAAGAGGTCGATCGTACCAAACACTACAAAGGCGTGCCCTTTCCTTTTGCATTCGTACTCGCGCCCAAAGGCAAACGCAACGAAACGGTACTCGAATCGCTGCGTCCCGGCGAAACACTCGATCTCATCAACGAGGGCAAAAAAGTCGGTGAACTGGAAGTCGAAGAGACCTTCGAAATCGATCCCAAACAGCGTCTTTACAATATTTACGGTACCGCAGACCCTTCCCATCCCGGAGTCAAAAATACGATGTCAAGACTCGGACATATCGCCGTCAGCGGTCCTTATCGTGTCGAGTACCCTCTCATCCGAGACAACATCAAACGTATCGAACAGATGAAAACGCGCACCGGCGCCAAATTCGTTTCGGCGATGATGATCGCCGCCAATCCGCTCAACCGCGCCCACGAACGTATGATTCGCCAAACCATCAGCGATACCGATTTGCTGGTGCTCTTTTTGCGCAAACCTTTTACCGAAGAAGGTCTTCGCTACGATATCCGCTATCAAGCGCTAATACGCTTTATCGAAAACTTCATTCCGCGCAACAAAATACTGGTGCTTCCGTTTGAAAACACCTATATCTTCGCGGGATACAACGAACTCATCCTCGATGCGATTTTGGCGAAAAACTACGGCTGCGATCAGCTTGTGGTAGGAAAGAATCACGGAGGTTTGGGACTCTACTACGACAAAAATCGTATCAACACTATCTTCGATCACTGCAAAAACATCGATATCCATATTAAAACGGTCGACGAGTATGTCTATTGCGACGTATGTAAAACGTTGGTAAGCACCCAAACCTGTCCGCACGGACAACACCATCATGTGCACTATCACAGCGAATCGATATTGAAATTGATTCAAAGCGGATTAATGCCGCCGCCGATATTGGTACGCAAAGAGGTCTCCGCCAATATCCTCGCTTCGCTCTTTCCCGACAGGTTCGACAACTTGCAACAACTCTACTACTCGCTGATGCCCGGTTCGGGACTGCTCGAAAGACAAAGTGAAGAGCAGTTTTACATCAAACTCATCGAACTTTATCAAACGTCATCGCTGACCTAAAGGAGAAAAAGTGGAGTTCCAACGATTTGTCGTGACATTCGGCACAAAAAGTTCACCTAAGAAAAAAGTCGAGATAGTTCTTGCCCTACTTTCGCTGCTTTTTGGCATAGGCGTACTCTTTACACTCGGTGGAGAGACGCTTTTTTTGATCGCACTCTTTTTTCTAATAGCAGGTATCGTCGAAGGTAACAAGTTCTTGCAAAGCGGCGGAGAGCGTACACACATCCTCAGCGGTATTGCCGTCGGCGTGTGGTTTGCGATGCTCACTCCGCTTCAAGCATTGGCGACCCTCCCTCACCCTACGGGCGATATCGCGGCTTTTACGACGGCGGCAATCCTCTTTTTATTCTTCAGATATACGCGCATATCGACAATAGGCTGGCTCTATAGACGCGTCGGCGGTGCGCTCGGGGTATTGCTTTCGGATCTGTTGGCGGGCTTTGCGGCGGGGATGGCGACACTTCTTGTTATCTTTTTGTCTGTACGACTCATTGGCTAAGCAGCTTTCGCTCCAGTACCCTTTTTAGATGTTCGGCATACGATAGTCGCGCTTTTTGCGCCTCTTCGTCGCATTTGCGCATCTTTCGATGCAGCGTTTCGAGGTGTTTGCGATCGGATTCTTCCAAATAGCGTTCGACAAAGCGCGTATCAGGTTGCAAATGCAACGTTTCGCGTTTGGCGTGAGACAAGGTTGCGATACGCATCGTATGATAAAGCAATCTGTTTAATAACACATAAGGAAAATTACGGCTCTTCATCGGACCCGCACGCATCGTATAACTACCGAGTTTGCGTCCCAATATCTCGATATCGCTAAGCTTCTCAAACGCAAAATAAGCCGCCGTACCGCCGCCGATCGCACCGACGATACCACCTAAAAACATCGTATGTCCCAAAAAGAGAAGATCAATCCCCGCACCTCCGATTCCGCCCGTCACCGCTCCGGCCGTCACAATCTCTTTGCGGGTCAATCCGAAGAGTTCCGCACTCTTCTCTGAAAAAAGATCGTCGTTTTGTAACGACAGGGTATCTTCCGACTTTTGAATGCGGCTATGATGCCAAATCTTCTCTATCTTTGTTTTGGCGTGCGCCTCCATATTGCGTAACGACTCTTTGTAGCGCTCCATCAACATCGTTTTTTGCGATTCGTCGGGCACATCCGCAGCTATCGTGACGCTCTCGGTATGACATAGCGCCTCCGACACGGTTCGGGCAATCGTCTCGGCACTATGCTTGATCTGTCGTTTACGATACGCCGTAAAACTTTCGACGGAGCGTTTGAGCGAAGCTGTCCATCGTTCGTCCATCTGCGCCATACTCTCCAGCAACGCCAAATGCTGAGTGTAATGCGCTTGCATCGGATCGAAGGTACGTATGATATGAAAGTAACCCGAGAGCGCCCGTCGCCACGCATCGGTAAAATCACTCTCGTCTATACGGTTGATCAGCGCCATCGACGGTTGTCCCGTCCATCGCAATATCTCCATCTCCGCTTCGTATTCGCTACCGTAAGGCTTGGAACCGTCGACGACATAAACGATTCCCGCACCTTCGACGATAGGTGTCAACAGTTCGATCTCGTCGGCAAAACGCGGATTATCTTTGTAGCGACGCACAAAAGCGCGCACCGCCTCAAATCTTTTATCCGCGGGGCAAGGCTCTTTTCGGAGTATCTCCAACACTTCGGCGGGACGCTGAAAGCCCGGCGTATCGATCAAGGTATAAAGCCGTGTACCGTCCACCTCGAAAGGATAGGCGCTATGGCGTTTCGTCGTACCGGGCACATCGGAAACCGCTACCGTATCGTCCATCGCAAGTGCCGAAACGATGGCACTTTTGCCTTTGTTGGGATGACCGACCACGGCAAATGCGGGCGCTTTGTTCATCTATATCACCTCCGTTTTCTCTATCGGTTGCATTTGCAACCATCTGCGCCATACCGAAAGCCACCTTTCGTCGGCGATACCGTAATCGGGCGGTAGCCCGACGGGTACGACGGTTATCGCTTCGGCGTATTCGCTCGCCACCTCAAGCATATCGGCAAACTCCGAAATCGGAGGTTCCCATCCTTTTACGAGAAAGAGCGCCTCTCCCGAAATCTTTTGAAGCTCGGCGCGTTTTTCTTCGTAGGTTTCGCTTCCTTCAATTGCAATATAACGCGATGCGCTCGTTCCTACACTCTCCGCTACGGCGGGTAGTTTCTCTTTTTCGCATGCCCATCCGACGACAATATCGTATGCGCCTTTCAATACGGCGCGTGTCGCTTCCGCTTCCCGATGCGAAAGCGAATCCCCGACCGAACGATTCGGATGTTCGGCTCCCGTGCGAACTGTCGGCTCTCGCATCGCCTCCAGAAGCGCTTCGACCCCTTCTATACGCAACACCGCTTTGCGAAGCGCATGAGCATAACCGACATACGCAACCGCCCACAAAAGCATACGCAATCCGATCGTATAGACCGCCGTCGCCATTGCTAAAAAGGGCCACCATTCTCCCAAACGCTGCGCTTTCGCCACCATCTCGGGATCGATCTCTCCGCCCAGCCTAAAGTAGCGACTCTGCGCGATCAACTCCGCCGACGGTACCGCTTGAGGCATCCAATCCCGCCACGGAAACGCCACCGCTTTCACAAAACGTTCGAACGCATCGGGGGTAATCGCAAGCGTCGTACTCCATACAAACGCCACATCGTGCAGCGTAATCGTTACGAGTAATCCCGCAAGAATACCGATACCGTAACATACCCCCATCGACTGCGCGCGACGTATCGCGATCCAATCTCCCAAAAGCGGATCGATGCGGTACGACCTCGTTTCCTTCTCTTTATGCAAAAAGCCGAGAATACGTTGCAGCCAATATGCAGGCGAGAAACGCACCATCGCACTATGCGTGCGCATAGCCCGCACCATCGCCGCGACACTCCCTATCATGGTCAACAGCGGCAACGCTACCGCGGCAAAGAGATAATAGAGCAGATTGACCGGTTCTTTGCCGTTATAGTGCAACAGCGCGAATGCCGCCGTGAGCCCGAAAATACAAGCGACAAGATTCGACCAAAAAGCGATATCGGCTATCGGACGCGCGTAATGCTCACCGGGTGTCGTTCCGTCGTTTTCTTTTCGGATATGCTCTCTCATCCAAACATGCAGCAATTTCGGTGGTTGAGCAAACAACGACGCGTGCGCCAAACCGAAAGTACGTAACGCCGCCTTATCATTGCCATGCCTTTTGACAAGCGTTTGCAGATCGAAATAATCCGACAACTTCATCGCCCGTTATGCTCCGTACACTCGTACATCAAACATCGCAAATGCTCGCGATAGCTATCGTAATCAAACCCTTTTATGCGCGCCACTCCTTCTTCGACCGCTTTTTTCGCAACTGCCGAGGCGACCCAGATCACTACCTCTTTGTTAAACGGCAAAGGGATAACGTGATCTTTGCCGTAGGCGATATGTTCGTTATGGTACGCCGCTTTGACATAATAAGGCACGGGCTCTTTCGCCAACGCCGCCAACGCTTCCGCCGCCGCCATTTTCATCCCTTCGGTGATTTTACGCGCACGTACGTCCAATGCCCCGCGAAAAATCGACGGAAACCCCAAGACGTTGTTGACCTGATTGCCGTAATCCGATCTTCCCGTCCCGATAATCGCGTCGTCTCTGACCCGTTTGACCTCTTCGGGAAAAATTTCGGGTACGGGATTCGCCAAAGCGAAGATAATCGGATCGGCAGCCATTTTTGCGACCATTTCGGAGGTTAACGCGCCCGCCACACTCAACCCCAAAAACATATCGGCGTCTTCGATCGCTTCTTCAAGCGTTTCGGCATCCGTATCGATCGCAAATTCGGCTTTGTAAGGATTGAGATCTTTTCTATCTCTGCGTATGACGCCTTTGGAATCGCACATAACGATATGCTTGACTCCCAAGGCACGGTACATTCTCGCACACGAGATACCCGCCGCGCCGGCGCCGTTAATTACAATTTTTATCTCTTCGATCCGTTTTCCCGTAAGCTCGGACGCATTGATAAGTCCCGCCGTCGTGATAATCGCCGTGCCGTGTTGATCGTCGTGAAAAACGGGGATATCGAGTTCCTCTTTTAAGATACGCTCTATCTCGAAACATTTCGGCGCGGCGATATCTTCGAGATTGATGCCGCCGAACGTCGGTGCGATAGCCTTGCAAACGGAGACGATCTCTTCCGTCGTATGCACGTCCAACTCGATATCGAACGCATCGATCGCCGCAAATTTTTTGAAGAGCACCGATTTGCCCTCCATCACGGGTTTACTCGCTTCCGCACCAATATCTCCGAGACCGAGTACCGCCGAACCGTCGCTTACGACGGCAACGAGATTGGCGCGACCGGTATACTCGAAAACTTTCTCTTTCTCTTTGGCGATCTCTTCGCAGGGTATCGCCACTCCCGGCGTATACGCCAAAGAGAGATCGTGTTGTGTTTCGCAAGGTTTGGTCAGCGCAATGCCGATCTTACCGCCTTTATGGTAGGAGAACACTTCGTCTTTGGAAACGGATGCCATAGGTTGCCTTTGTAGTAGAATGGAATATTATATACTATTTAGACTAATTACGTAAAACAATACCTTCCTTTTTTTGCCGCCTTTATTCTTGATACGTAAAACAATACCTTCCTTTTTTTGCCGCCTTTATTCTTGAAAGGTTTCGCTATCGAACGACAAATTCTCCGATGGTGTATAATATTACATAACGAGAAAAAATGTAAAAAGGTATGACATGAAGCTTTTACTTTTTATAGTCGTAGTATTGACAAGCATACTCGACGGTAAAGAGCCTATACCGTATCAAAGTGTGATAGAAGGTAATAATCGATTCGGTATCGATCTCTACCACAGGCTGGCGGCATCGACTGAAGGGAAAGATAAAAATATCTTTTTCTCACCGTTTAGCATAAGCGAGGCATTCGCTATGACCGTTGCGGGAGCGAGGGGAGAGACGGCAAAGGAGATTCGAGATACATTACGTTTTCCTTCCAATGATGAAAAACTCCATAACGGTTTTACTACGCTTAATAAAACGTTGCAAAACAGAGCCCAAGAGGGGCTTCGCCTCGATTTGGCCAATGCGATATGGCTGCAAGAGGGAATAGCGTTTAACGAAACAACCGAACAACTTATAAAAAAGTACTATCAAGGCGCGTTCCACTTGGCGAACTTTAGAGATATCCGCTTAATCGAGCCTATACGCCAAGAGATAAATGGTTGGGTCGGCAAAAAAACAGAGAATAAAATTCAAGAGCTCATCGCAAAAGGAATTCTTGACGCTACAACGCGTATGGTGCTGGTAAACGCTATCTATTTTAAAGGGAAGTGGGCTTATCCTTTCGAAGAGTTCGCTACTTTCCACGAAAACTTTTATATGCGTGACAAAAAGCATGTAAAAGTGTCTATGATGCATCAAAAGCGGCGTTTAAACTATTACGAAAATAGCAATTTACAAGTTTTAGAGCTACCGTATATAGGCAAGAGTCTCTCGATGGTTATTTTTCTGCCGCGCAAAGGTGTTTCGATAAATGCTTTGGAAAAGGCGTTAAGTACGAAACATATCGATAGCGTATTCGAAAGCATGTCGCCGACAAGAGTGGCGGTAAGCCTGCCTCGTTTTCAATTTAAAACAAAATATTATTTAAAAGCGATTCTAAAAAGAATGGGAATGGTAGTTCCATTTGGCAACAGTGCCGATTTTAGCGGATTTACAACAAGCGACGGATTAAAAATTGCACAAGTGATACATGGCGCTTCGATTACCGTAAACGAAGAGGGAAGCGAAGCGGTGGCCGCCACGGCTATCGTTATGAAAACGAAAGGTATACGCAAAAAACCGCAATACGTAGAGTTTAGAGCCGATCACCCGTTTCTTTTTATAATTAGAGATAGAAAAAACGGTGTGATTTTATTTATGGGGAGAGTTGTGAAACCGTAATGTTTGTAGGAGGAATTTTAATGAAACATAGAGTCGCACTATATAAAAAAAGCTTCTTTTTTACATTACTTCTTTTGTTGACAGCCCCTTGGCTATATGGTATAGAAAGTTACTATACAACAAAACTCTACCCCAATTGGTTTAATCCATTGGGAGGATTGGCAAACTACTATGGAGGGTATGCTACTTTAACAATCGATAAGTGGGGTGGCGTAATGCTTGAGGATAATTTTTACTCTAAAGATAAAGAGTTAACCGATAAGCATTGGCTAACAATAGATGAAGCTTGGCGCGGTAAAGGCAAAAAGTGGAAAAACGAACTCTTTCTTAAAATCACTTTTCACTACATAATAAAATCGAATGGCAAAGAGGAGAAAGCGACTGGAAGCGGTTCGTTTAAATTCCCTCCTGTCGATAGCGAAATCAATTTATTAAATAGTTATACCCAAAATAGCGTAGTAAATGATGAGTATGCAAATGCTCACGGCATAAATACTTTTTTAAAGAAAACATTTATCAAACGAAAAAAAGGAGAGGTTATTTTAATCAGGCAAGGCCACACTATTAAAGCCCGTAGAGGAATGCAATTAAAAGTTGGAGACATCATTAGAACTTTAGATAGCACTGCCGAAATTGTTCTTAGCGGAAGAGCTATTATTAAAATCAAGCCCCATACCGAAATTATTATTCCAAAAGTTTCCCCACCATTAGATGAAAAAACCAGTTTTATTAGAATGACATACGGAGTTATTTTTGCACATACTAAAAGAGAACTAGATTCATTGAAAATATATGTTCCACAAGCAGTTCTTGGAACAAGAGGAACAATATTTAAACTCTCGCACGATCCTAAAACTATAAAAAGTTGCGTAACGGTCTTTGAACACTCTGTTTGGTTTAGCGATCTGCAAAAAAGAAAAACGGTTATTGTGCATGAAGAAGAAGAGAGTTGTGTGGTAAACGGAGGACTTCCAAGCAACCCACAACCATATATAAAGAGTAAAAAAGCATCTGCTCAAAAAGTATTTCATTTTAGCGGCAAAACAGAAGATAATCTTCCTACAATACTCTCACTCAAAATTGCCAAAGACGGTACAATTAGCGGCATCTACAGCGTGAAGGGAAGTAAATTCCAAAAAGGAAAACCGTGTCAATTAAGTGCACACACTCCATATAGAGGAAAAATAGAGAAGAGTAGTTTTAGAGCAAAAGGAGTCTTAGAAGCAACGCAGGCTTGGTGTGAAGGCTCAAAGAGTATAAGGCAGAGATTTCCTGCAACCCCTTTTAGCCTCTCTTATAAAGAGGGCAAGGGGCTTCTTCTCGATATTGGGGAGCAGCACTATCGCGTACTCTTTACAAAACCGACAATCAATCCTTTTGAGGCAACATACAACATAGAGTAATAAGCAATCCCTCATCTATCGCGTAGTATAAAAAAACCGTTTATCAGGGTTTTCCGTTAAAGATTTTCCTCCTCTTCCGGAAAATACTCGTCGAGAATCTTTGGAAAAAGGCGTATCGTTTTGCGCGCTTTTTCGATCTTTTTTTCGAAGATGTCGCTACTTGCGGGAAAGTCTGCCATCAACGATTCGTAAATAGCGATCTTCTCCTCCATGTGATTCTCCAACGCATCAAGTACCGCGCGCATCGTCTCGCGGGTAACGGCATACTTCATCAGCAGCTCGAACATCCGCTTTCTAGGATGAATCGCCATCGATTCACCCGCGGCCAAAGCGATCTCTTTGATATCCCAGCGAGAGATATAGATCCCGCTGACATGCGGCGCGATCAATTTGGCGTATAACGCTTCGGTATAGGAAGGATAATCTTTCAAATCCGCCTCTTCGTCCACATCGCATTGCCCGTCGGGGCAAAAGGCGGGTTTGCCTCCGGCAAAATTTTGCAAACTCAAATTTTCGAACTCTTTTCGCAACGCATCCATATCGCGTTCTGCCATCATTTACTCCTTGCTTAATTCCGGTATCAAATCGATATCGATCGGTGTGTCGTACCACCGTGCGGCGATCAACATCATTTTGGCGACAAAGCGCACCTTGTCGTCGAGAAACGCACTCTTTTCAAAGAGCGCTTCAACCTCGTCGTCGAGACAATGCCCATAGATGCGTCCCTCTTTCGCTTCGATGAAATCGACCCTGCCTTCTCGCCCGGCCGCTTCGTTCGTTTCGTCGCAAAAAGAGAGGGTCTTTTCGGCGAATTCGCGCTCTATGATCATTTTGTCCACTTTCGATTTTGCGACGTTACTCATCGTATAGTCGAAATGTTCGTCGCCGATATTGAGCGCGATCGCCGTCGCATTGACGCCGTAATGTTTTAAAATACGGTTGAAATAGCGTCTGGCGTACCCCGTTTGGGCATTGTAGCCCAATACGGTACAAAGCTCGGTATCGGGTTTGATCTCATGCGGCTGCAAAGTACACCTCCGGTGTTTCGAACGAAGAGTGAAGAGTGAAAAGTGAAGAATATCGGTAACTCATTTTATTTCTCCTCTCATTTTTTTGGCGTTTTGGTGCAAAAAAAGCGCCTCTTCCTCTTCAATCTTGCAGCGCGGGCAGACGATCTCGCCTTCGAAATAGGTAAAGGGGTTGCCGCATTCGTGGCAACGTTTGATCGTAAAGGTCGCCAAAGTTCTATGCGTCGGCTCGAAGAACTCTTTGGTCTCGAAACCCGGTTGCAGATGCAACGCATCCGGTTCGCAAACGTCGTGACAAAGCCTGCATTTCACGCACAACATCGCATCGAAACTGATAAGAGAAAATTTCGCATCGCTCGAAAGCGCACCCGTCGGACAAATACGGTAGCAGATTTGGCAGTTGGTACAGTTTTCGTCCACGTACTTTTGCGACACAAAAGAGATGTCCTCTTCGGCAAGCACTTCGTAGGTTTCGGGTTTGGGCGTATGCTTGAGCACGCTAAAGAGTATCTTTCGTTTGTCGGGAATTTGCTTTTGTTTGATACGCGCTATCGTCTCCGTATCCAAGCGACTCTCGAAAAGCTCGTCCGATTCGACCGCTTCGTCGAAGGTGCGCTTGTGTGCGGCGATACCCTCCAGCGAAGCGCTTTTGCGCAAAAACGCTCGTCTCTCCGACACATCGTTCTTTTCATCCGCCTCTTCTTTCGAGAGGTCGGAAGGTGTGTCGTTGATCTGCAAACGTTTATGCGAGATACTCTCCAATACGAAATTCGCCTCTTCGATACGCGATACGATCACTTCATACAAGTTCGTACCGGGATCGTATGCGGCAATATCGAGCGTGATCGGCTCTTCGCTCGCCAGCGTCAACGCAATCAAATGCTCCACGCTCAAGACGGATAGACACGGGACATTGAGTTTAGAAGAAACGAGCCGAACGGGACTTTCCAAAAACGAAAAGAAAAACTCCGTCGCGGAAAAGTCCGAAAGCGAAAAGGCTTCCACGGGGCATGCTCCGACCGCCGCCGCACCCTCGACGCCCGTACCTTTCGTAAAAACGGGCAACTGATCCTCTATGTATACCCTCTTGTCGGTCGCATGCTCACAGAGCCGACATCGGCTCATTTTGCTGTGAGAACGCACGCACTTGGCGGCATCGAAGATCAATTTCGTACTCATTGCAGTTCCGCGCAAATCGCTTGCAACGTTTCGTTTACATATTCGTAATCGCTCAAGAGCCACTCCAAGGTCAACTCCGCCCCGTCGTGATAAAGCGGTGTTGCGGACTCGCGTTTGACGTTGATCAAAAACATCGGCGCCCACTCCAGCAGATGATCGTGCAAAAAGCCTTTTTGTATCTGCAGCAGCTCGCACACGCCCTCTTTGTCTTCCGCTTCGATCGCATTGAGCTCCGCTTGCGCGAGCATATACATAAACTCCAATTCCACCCCGATATGATCGGGGCTGACCACACGCGCTTTTTCAAGCTCCACTTTGAAATCGCACGCATCGTAAAGTTCGCTGACCGGGTTGCCGAAGCCGCTTTCGATCATCTGATCGTCACGCGTATAAAAAGTCTCGTAAGGCACGAGATGCAACAAAAACAAATTGGCGTAATCGACGTTGAGATATTGATCGGTCAAGGTGCGACGATCGAGTTCGGTGCGCTTTTGCCATGTTTTATAGTGCGGAAACATTCCCAAAATCGCTTCGTCTTTTTCTATCGCGTCCAAAAAAGCGTCGTCGACCTCTTTCATCATTAAACGCGAGGTGAGCGCATAAAGGGTCATGCGCTTTTGGGTGTCGTCTTTAAGCTTTTGCGTATCCATCCGTATCCTTCTTTAAAATAGCGATATCGATTTGTGACTATACCACTTTCAAAATAAATCGTCGATAAGTAAAACATTTATTTGGAAAATCGTATAGAGAGTATGCGACGTAAGCGTCGCACTGCCGACATCAGGCTTTGATATCGACGGAGTACGCTTTGAGCGTCAAAGGTACCGCAGGACGTTTGAGGTGTACGGGTCTTCTGAGTTTGTCACCCGGCGCCAACGGTCGGGTGAGTTTGTCTCTCCAAGCCTGATAAACTTTGAAGTTGTTCTCGTAATTGACCCAAATATCGCCGATTTGATCGTCCGGACCCGCTTTTTCGATGCGCACTTTTTGGTGCCATGCGTGGTTCCCCGCGATCGGATCGGGATGCGGTGCCGCAACGGCGTTTTGCCACGAACCGCTCAAACCGTCCCACCAGATGTTATCAAGGTCTTTGTTGAACTCTTTGAACTGCCAAGAGTCTCGGCGTTCTTGCATCCCTTTGTCCAAACCTTGCTTGGGCTTGAGCGTGCCCACTTTGCCGTCCATCGACATCTCGTAAAGCGGCGCGCCGAGTCCCATAACGCCAAGCGTATGCTTAAACCCAGGAATCTCGACGGCGTTTTTGAGTTTCCAGCGACCCGCGTGGTGCGAACAAGAAAGCACACCCGGCATTTGCCCTTCGGTCGGTACCGCCATCGCGATGAAATAACCCGATTCGAGACCCGAAACGGTATCTTCGATCGTCACTTTGATCGCATCGCCGCGCTTGATACCGAGACGCTTCGCATCCGCCGTGGAAATCCATACAGGGTTGTGGTTTTGTGAAATCTCCATCAAATGCTTGGAGTTGACCGAACGCGTATGGATGTTGTACGGCAAACGGAAAATCGTATTGAGCGCAAACTCGTTCTCTTTTTGCATAAAGTCGTGGTGTACCTGCGTGACAAGGTGTACCATCTCTTTGCGCTCTTTTTCGTTGCGCGGATAGATGGGCACCGCGTACTCGGGCCATTTCCACTCGGCGAACCACTTGGAGTAGAACTCCAACTTTCCACTCAAAGAGTGCCACCCCTGAACGATCTTACCGTCCACTTCGACACCGATCGGTTTTTTGCCGCCGAAGACATGATCGTGTACCAAAAGCGTACCGAATTCGTCTTTTTCGACTTCGCTCTCGTCGAACTCGTGTCCGTGAGCGATGTACTTGTTGCCCACTTTTTTGAGCGGACGCTCTTGCGGTTTGTAGATATTGTCTTCGACCAGCCAAGTACCCATATCTCGCATCATCTCGTAGTTGGGATACTTCGAGTTGGGATATTTGCGCTTTGCCGCTTCTCTTAGGTTGGGAATATGGTCGAACGCCGCTTGATACCACTCGGGGATCGTCACGGCACGGCTCGGGTCCTCTTTGGACGCCCAGAATTTGCGTACACCGAGACTTCCGTCGGGATCGACATGATGTACCATGATGTTTGCCCAGAACTCCACCTCTTCCCAGATCTCTCCGAGACCTGCCGCCATATGCGCTTCGAGTGTGGCGCGCGTGGGATCTTTGGGTTTCCAACCGTTCTTTTCGAGCGCTACGCGCAATGCGGGGTTTTTGAACGCCAAGATCTTCGCGGGCTTGGTCGGCTCGGAAGATTGGTCGTGACGCTCGCCGGCAAGTCCCACGGGCAAAACATAATCGCAGAACCAATTGGTCTCCGACCATGTCGGAGAGAGGTTAAAACTAAGCTCGACTTTATCTTCGCGTTTGAGCGCTTCGATCCAGCGGAAACCGTCCGGATTGATCCAAACGGGGTTGTACATACGCGGTACCCACACCGCCAATTTTTCGGGTACTTGCAACCCTTTGGCGTTCCATTTTTTGCGCCATTCGTCATCCAACAACAAGTGCGGCAACAAGAAGCTCATCTCGTAAGAGCTAAGCGGATACTCGGGGGGCCATGCCAATTCGTTCCAAACGTCGACGCGCGGCGGACGTTTGCCCGCCACTGTTGCGGCATCCCCTTTACCGTTGACGGAGACGACATGCCAGTGGTGCATACCCGTACCGCCGATATCGCCTCTCAGCGCACCTCGTAACGCAAGTGTCAAGAAGCCTGCTCTGGTGTTCATCCATCCGCCGCGGTGACCGATGGTACCGGAGCGCCAAAGGAAGGTTGCGATCTTGTCGCCCGCATCGATAAACATTTCGAAAAGTTCGTCGAGTTTGTGTTCGTAACCTTCGATACGACACTCTTTGACGACAAACTCTTTCGTATAAGGCGCATAGAGTTCTTTAAGCAACTCGACGAAACTTTCGTAGCTATCATCCTGCGGCATTTTGGAGATGTAGCCCTTGGAGACCATCAATGCCAATTGCTCTTTGTCTTTCATCAACTGATCCCAGTTGACCCAATGCTTGACGAACGCGTGATTGATCAAATCGTTGCCGTTGCGATCTTTTTCGTGTACGATACGGTTGGCCAAGTAAAGGTAAAGCGCCGCTTCGGTACCGGGCCAAATCGGCAACCACAAATCGGCCATACCCGCGGAGTTGGACATACGCGGATCGATGACGACGAGTTTGGCGCCTTTGCGTCTGGCGTCGGCGATAAAGCCCGCCGATTGCTGGAAGTAGTGCCCCGCATCCGCCGCATGCGAAGATTGCAAGAAGATCAACTTCGCATTCGCCCAGTCCGGAGAGTTTCTATCGTCGTTCGCCCATTGAAGCGTACCTTGGCGCGCACCCGCCGAACAGATATTAGTGTGCGAATCGTATCCGTCACAACCCATAGAGTGCGGGATACGGTGACCGAATCCGTTTTCGTTGGGACGTCCGACATGATACATAAAGAGCTTGCGAGACATCTCGTCGCCCGTTTTGAGCGTATCGTGGATCTTTTTGCCAATGGTCGCCATCGCCTCGTCCCATGTCGTACGGATCCACTTTCCTTCGCCGCGTTTGGAACCGGGCGCTCTTTTGAGAGGGAAAGGGATACGATCCGGGTCATACATTTGCGAAAGCGACGCGTACCCTTTCGCACAGTTGCGTCCGCGAGAACCGGCATGAAGCGGGTTGCCCATATACTTCTTGACGCGCAAATCTCTGGGGTTTTTGGTACGTTTGTACTCGCCCACTTCGACCCATGCCGTCAAACCGCACTGCGCCTCACAGTTGGAGCAGACGGTCGGTACGAGCATAAACTCGTTGACTTTGATACCGTCCGGGTTTTTCTCGTTTTGTACACCGTTACGCCCTACACCGCCGCGTTTCCAGTCGTTTCCGTCAAGCTCCTTGAAGCTGTCCCACTGCTCAAGCGGCGGGTAGAACGAAAGCGTTTTCGGCGTCGCCGTAAATCGGGTTTCTTCCGCTTCGGCGGGTGTTTCGGCTACCGCTTTGAAAACGCCCGTAGCGAGCGTCGCACCCGCGACGGTATAGGCGGTACCTTTCAAAAAGCTACGTCGACTCTCTACGAAAGTCGGTTGTTCTCGATTCATTTTTGTCATTCTCGTCCTCCTTAGCTGAGCGGTAACATTTGCGGAATTTTAAGCCATACGTCTTTTGCCATAAAAAGACCGATCAAAGCCAACAATGCGGCAAAACGCAACAACGTTTTGTTGTCGCTTTTCATCGTACCGATCGCGATGAAAAAAGGTGCGACAAAACCGATCAACATCCCCGCCCAAAACTCCGTATTGTATTCGCCGCCGGCGTGTACATACGCCAACGTCGCTTCGGCTTCGGCGGATTTGAAAGAGAAGAAATACTCCCCCATATACATCATGAAGCTAAAGAATGTCGAAATCGCCAAAACCAACGCCAAATCGCGGCGCGCACCTTCGCTCCATTTGTCAGAAACGAAAACGAGCCCGGCGGCACCCGCCATCAGAGCCGCCCACATCATCTGCATCAATTCCGCGGGCGTTTGCCACAACTCGCGTGCCGCGGATTCCGCCATGATGATCGCGGTATAAAGCGTAACGGGCACGGCAAGTACGACCGCGACGGGAAAGATTTTGTCATATAGCGCCGATTTTTCTCTGGCAAGGTTCGCCAATTTACAATTTTTGCGCACATTGGGATGCGCCTCGAAAAAACCGATGACCGCCATAATGGAAATCAACAACGTAAAGAGCGACGCCATCCACGCACCCACCGTGATCGCGGAGGTCCAGTGCGGATGCAAGAAGATATTGATCATGCGATAAGGTTGATGCAAATCGGTCAACGTAAAGAGCAAAAAGATGTTCAAAAAGACGAACGAAATAAGTGGCATCGTCCAGCGAATACCGGGCAGTTCCTCTTTTTTGTGTCTCCAGAGCAAAAAGGCGCCGACCAAAACCACACCGGTACCGACCGATTTCGCCCACATGTTGAGCGTAATCATCCATCCCCAGATGATACCGGGAAGCGCGACATCCAACGTCACAATCGCTTGTGTTGCACTAACTGTATGTTCTACCATTTTCAGTGACCTCCCTCTGCTTCATGTGCGCCTTCGGACGCGAAGTCCATCATGCTTTTGTTGTCGAGCTCTTCATGCGACTCGAACGGTTTCAAGAATCTGTCGATCACGCCGTGATTGGGATCGCCGACATGCTCCAGGTGCGTGATGTTGTTGAAAAGGTTGTAACCTTCGAGACGCTGTTGCGCCAACGGATCGAGCGTTTGCGTACCGCCGCCCACATAGAAGTGTTTGGGGTTGGTATGTTTTTCCGGTTTGCGCACCTGTACCGCCCCTTGATGCTCCATAATGTAGCGAGAGATGTGGCTCGACTCGTCTTCGATATCGCCGAAGATGTTGGCTTGAACGGGACAGATGACCACACACGCAGGCATCATTCCGCTTTCGATTCTATGCGCGCAGTAGGTACATTTGTCCGCCGTATTGGTTTCGGGATCCATATAGATGGCGCCGTAAGGACACGCCATCATACATCCCGCACATCCGATACAGCGTTCGTTGTCTATATTGACGATACCGTTTTCGAGATAATGCAACGCCGAGACGGGACAGATACGCTCGCACGGTGCATTTTCGCAGTGGTTACAACGCAACGGCGTAAACGATCTGCTGGTTTCGGGGAACGTACCTATATCTATATATTTGACGCGAAGACGCCAAGAACCGAGTGGAACTTCGTTTTCCACTTTACATGCGATCTCGCAACCCTTACACCCCATACAGAGGTTCAGGTCGACCAAGAAACCGAGTTTCATATGTCCTCCTTGTAAAATTGTCGGTATATAGACTTAATCTCTCCGCCCGGGTGCATGAGAATAAGTTTATATAATACAAGACAATTTTAATATATAAAGCGTTAAGTTCCAATAAGAAAAAAAGAAAATCGATAAATTTGCACCGAATTACGAAAAATCGTATCAATTCCCAAAAATTCGAGAAGTTGGTTCAATCCTTTTCATCAACGAAATAAATTTACCGTATTATCGTCATACACTAAAGAGAAAATCCGTATTCGATTCAATTCTCTCGCTTGGTTCGATATCGTATCGTAAAAACCGAACCCTTTCCGGGCTCGCTTTCGATATCGAGCGCAAAGCCGTGCAGCTTGACGATCGTTTTGACGATGGCAAGTCCAAGTCCCATCGAATTGTCCCACGTATGCGTACCGGAGCGATAAAACTTTTTGGTGATTTTGGAGAGATCTTTGGCATCGATACCCATACCGTAATCACGTACGAAAAGCGCTTCGGAATCGATGACGACATCGACATCCTCTTTCGAATATTTCAATGCGTTTTCAATCAGGTTCTTAATCAGCGTCTCCATCAATGTGCGATCGGCATCGATATGGCACGATTCACCCGAAATGCGCACCTTTCTGCCTTTGTATTTCTCTTCGAGAGCATGCGCCGCCTCTTCGGTCAAACGGAAGATGTCGATACGACTCGTATGGAGTATCGTTTCGCCGCTTTCGAATTTGTTCCATAAAACCAACCGTTTGAGTATCTCTTCTATCTTCAATGCATTGCGACGGATTTTGGCCAAAAACTTTTCACGCAGTGCGGAAGGAAGGTCGGGTTCTTCTTGCAAAGTTTGCGCATATCCCGTGATGGCGGCGATAGGATTGCGAAACTCGTGCGCGATCGCCGAAATCATATCGGCGCGTTGACGATTTTTAAGTTTGAGTTTGGCGGTGTAGCGTTTTTTCGTCGCTTCGCGTTTGCGCGCTTTTTTCAATACGCGTTTCAAGCGACGGGACAAGTCGGCCGTCTCGCGTGTTTGGGCACGAAACGCTTCCTCTTTCTCTTCGGCTTTTTCGAAATCGGAAAGATAGCGTTCGATAGCCTTAATCTGCGCTACGACCTTCTCTGCACCGTAATAGATTGCAAGCAACATAAAAAGTCCCGCCAATACGATAAAAAAGACCATATCCGCAAAAGCGATTTCGTTCTTTGAAAAAAGATAAAGAAAATAGAGCGTAAGTACGCATAAGAAAATCACGACACCGCCCATACGCAGCATGATATAGGAAACGAAACTGGGACGTTTCTTTTTATCGAAAAGTCCCACTCGATACTCCTTAGAAGCGACGAATCGTCTCGTAAAAGATCTCGTAGAGCGCTTCGACTTCGGCTATGGTCGTGTATTCGTTCGGGGCGTGTATCGTGTCGTTTCGTACGCCGAACTCTATCGTATCGATACCGTACGCTCCCATAAAACGCGCATCGCTCGTGCCGCCCGCCGTAGAGTATTTCGGTCGTATTCCCGTCACTTTTTCGATCGCATCGCCTAATTTTCGTACGACATAGGCATCGCGATCGGTTACGAAAGGAAACGACCCCTGCGTCAATTCGAGCGTATGCTCGACATCTCCAAAAACTTCTTCGATATGGCAACGTACGTCGTCTACGGTCGTCGCAGTGGAGTTTCTCACATTGAACATGATTTTCAATTCTCCGGGCGTGACGTTGGTCACTTCCATGCCGCCGCGGATATCGGTGATCACGATTTGCGAAGGCGCGAAATTTTCGTCGCCGTCGTCCAAACGAATCCCTGCCAGTCGTGTAAGCCGCGAAGCACAGCTATGTACAGGGTTATCCGCTTTTTCGGGATAGGCGGCATGGCCTTGTTTACCTTTAATGCGCAACACTCCGTTGATCGAACCGCGGCGACCGATCTTGATCGCATCACCGAAACGCGTTTCGCAAGTCGGTTCGGCAACGATACAATGCTGCGGCAACATTCCGATTGCTTTAAGGTGCTCAAGCATATATTGCGTACCGTAGAGCGCATCGCCTTCTTCGTCCGATGTGAGCAACAGAGACAATCTGCCCCGAAACTGCGCCGTCTCCTTGCAAGCCTGTACGAACGCCGCCACACCGCTTTTCATATCCTGTGCTCCTCGAGCATAGATCTTTCCTTTTTCGATACGCGGTACGAACGGATCGCTATGCCATCCTTCACCCGGCGGCACCACATCGACATGGCCCGCAAAACAAAGATGCTCTCCTTCGCCGAACTTTTTCGTCAAAAAAAGGTTTTTCACACCGCTTTTGTTGTGCCAAATCGCTTCGTAGTCGGAAAGATATTCGGCGACAAACGCAAGCGACCCCGCATCATCGGGAGTGATCGACTTGTAAGAGAGCAGTTTGATAAAGAGATCGACGACTTCCATAAAATACGTTATCTCTCTATCTCGCCGCCGTAGGTTACGATACCGCCCGCATGGTTGATGGCGCCTTGCATACCGTTACTTTTGAAGATATGCTGCACTTGACCGCTTCTGCTCCCCGTACGGCATGTAAAGATAACCTTTTTGTCTTTATACTCGTCCAAAAATTCTTGCGCCCACTGTTGAAACATCGACGTGGGTTTGAGCATATCGACCCCTTTAATATGCCCCATATCGTACTCCATCTGCTCGCGGACATCCACAAGCAAAAAGTCGACTTCACCTCTTTCGCGCGCTTCAAGCAGTTGTTCGAGTTCTTCGGAAAATACGTTTTCTTTGGCAAGCGTCTCTTGCATAAGCCGTCCTTTGTACCGCAATCGTACATTGCGAATGATAATATACCTTAAAAAAAAAGCGCCGTATTATACCAGTGCAACATTAAAGAGGTTCTACGCGTACCAAATCGGTTTTACTTGTTCGCTTCGACAAATTCTGGCGTACAGAAAATACCGCAGTGGCATTTGCCCTCTTCGGGAATCTCTTTTTCAAGGGCGGGTTTGCACGGACAAACTCTATCGTCGGCGCTCTTGAACTTTCCGGGTTTGGCGGGATCCTCTTCCACCATAAAACAGGGACAAAAACGTTTGCCATAAAGCAGTTTGTTGCGCGCTAATCCCATAATGACGCCTTCGTTGACCTCTTCGTTCGGATGGTATTTAAAACCGAACTGCGCACACACTTTATCGGTAAAGGCTTTGGTCTTCTCCAACTCTTCCAAAAACTCGGGCGAACTCATATCCAATTGTTTCAACATAGGTTACTATCCTTCATACAATAAATTGTTTTCGATTGTAAATCGTTATATCTTAAACCAAATTAATATATAATAAAACCCCATACAAATCTATGACACAGGTAACCGAACGATGCAAATCGACAGCGAACTTTTGACCAAACTCGAAACTCTCTCGCACTTGAGGGTCGCGGACGACAAAAAAGAAGAGATTATGCGCCAACTCACCGATATTCTCGGTTACGTAGAAAATCTCAACGAACTCGACACCGAAGGACTCGATCCTTTCTTCTCGATGCTCGAAGGGGGCACGCCGATGCGCGAAGACGTCACGCACAAAGAGGAAAACGTCGCACGTGAGATTTTGGCGCATGCGCCGATGGCGGAAGAGGATTTCTTTATCGTTCCCGCTATTATCGAGTGAATCGATGACGACCCTATACGGTATTCGTAGTTGCGATAGCGTCAAAAAGGCGCGTAAAGTCTTAGAGAACGCGAATATCGCCTATCGTTTTGTCGATTTCGACGAAACGCCGCCTGACGAAGCACTGTTGCGCGAATGGGCGAAACATGTTGGCGTCGATACGTTGTTCAATACCCGAAGCAAGACCTACAGAGATCTCGGACTCAAAAAGAAATCCCTCGACGAAAACGACAAAATTGCGTGGATGGTGCGAGAAAATCGTTTGATCAAACGTCCCGTACTCGTCGAAAACGATCGCGTAACGGTCGGTTTCGATACCGCCTATTACGACAACATCACCGCAAAAGGATAAGCGATGGCCATTTTCGATATCAAAAAATTGTTACAAAGCGTTGTGGCGCACGGTGCCTCGGATCTGCACCTCGTTAGCCGTTCGGAACCGCAAATCAGACTCGACGGCGCGCTCAAGCCCGTCAATCTTCCTAAACTTACCGGCGAAGATATCGAAGAGATGTGTTATTCGATGATCACCGAAAAGCAAAAGCAGCATTTCGAAGAGTACGGCGAGCTCGATTTTGCGCTTGAACTTCCCAAAATCGGACGTTTCCGTGCCAACTATTATCGTACGCTCGGCGATATGGCGGCGGCGTTTCGTATCATTCCCATCGAAGTACCGTCTCTGGACGATCTCGGCGCGCCGCCTGTCTTCAAGCACCTCATCAAGCGCGAAAAGGGATTGATCCTCGTGACGGGTCCGACGGGTTCGGGTAAATCGACGACGCTGGCGGCACTGCTCAACGAAATCAACGAAACCGAACAAAAACATATCATCACCGTCGAGGATCCGGTCGAATTTATCCACCAGAACAAAAAGTCGGTCTTCTCCCACCGAGGAGTCGGTGAAGATACGCGTAGCTTCGCCACGGCACTCAAATACGCCTTGCGCCAAGACCCCGATATCATTCTCATCGGGGAGATGCGGGACAAAGAGACGATCGAAGCCGCACTTACCGCCGCGGAAACGGGACACCTTGTTTTCGGTACGTTGCACACTTCCTCCGCACCGGGGACAATCAACCGTATCATCGACGTCTTTACCGGCGACGAGCAACCGCAAATTCGCGCCATGATCTCCACCTCGCTCGTAGCGGTTATCTCGCAAGCGCTTTTACCCAAAATCGGCGGGGGACGCGTCGCCGCACACGAAATCATGGTCACAAACCACGCTATCGCCAACCTTATCCGCGAAGACAAAGTGCATCAAATTTATTCACAAATGCAACTCGGACAAGGCGACACCGGTATGCAAACCCAAACACAAGCGCTTCTCAAATATGTCAAAGAGGGTAAAGTCGCCAGAGATATCGCATTGCAGTTCTCCAACAAACCGGAGGAACTCTCCAAAGCGTTGGGAAGTTTATACTAAAGTAAAAGTGCACGCCCCTTTGGTACAATAACGTCGCGCAAAATGCATTCGTCTCAAGAAGGATAGAGTATGGAACAGTTTACGATGCCGGCATTCAACTATTTCGACGTCACGTTAGGCAGTGTTATTTTGATCCTTTCCGTCAAAGGATTTATGAGCGGTGTCGTCAAAGAGGTTTTTGGCTTGGCGGGCTTGATAGGCGGTGTCTATTTCGGTTCGCGTCTCGCACCTACGGCAGCCGACTTTATCGCAAAACAGATCCCTCAAATCCAAAATATTGCTCTTCTGAAACTTTTGGGATTTGTGGGTGTGTTGATACTTGTGTGGCTTACCGCGACCGTCATCGGTAGCATACTTTCCCGTTTGACTTCCGCCAGCGGTCTCAGCTTTTTGGACAGATTGCTCGGTTTCGTCGTCGGCGGAGGGAAATATTTTATCATTTTCGCCCTTATCGTAACGGCGCTCTCGCACGTATCGCTTATCAAAGAAAACATGAAAAAATATGTCGACGACTCCATCCTCTATCCCCTATTGGTGGAAGCGGGTGAAAAAATCATCAAAATCACCCCGGAAGATTTCAGCTTTAAACCTACCAAATCCAACGAAGCGAACAGTACCGCCGCGCTGCATACAAACCCTTAAAATCAGCAACAAAATACGAGGAGTAATCATTGATTTTCGACAATCCTTATATCCAGGAGCGTATCAAAAAAGCGCAAACGCTTAAAGAGAAAGGGCACAATCCCTACCCTTCCGATATCTGCAAAGGAATGCGTAGCTCCGAGTTTCTCGATACCTACGCCTACCTAAAATCGATAGAGGGTGAAGAAAAGTCGGCACCCGATGTTTGTGTCACGCTGACCGGACGTATCAAATTTATCCGTATCATGGGACGAGCGACGTTCGCCAAAATCGAAGACAATGACGGATTGGTGCAAATCTACTACAACCGAGACGAACTCCCCGAAGGCTACTACAACGATGTCGTCAAAAAACTCTTCGAGGTGGGCGATATCGTCGAAGCGACGGGGTATCCC